>NZ_AFGF01000139.1 GCF_000219125.1 Acetonema longum DSM 6540 | reverse complement strand
TTGATGAGCTTTGAGTTCTTTAGAAATCCATAGTAGCATTTATATTGGATTAGCAGTCAGTCAGGCCAGCTGCATGACTTCATATCAACGCGGCCGTCCATTAGGAAAGTTACGCCTTCGGCTTCCAAAAGAGCCTTGCGTATATTCGCATACATGCCGCCGGTAATGGAACCGTCTCCCATAACGACCCGCTGCCACGGCAAATGCTCCGGGCAACAACGCATGGCCCAACCGACCACACGCGCCGCGCGAGGGTGTCCCAACATCCGGGCGATCTGGCCATATGATGCCACTCTGCCGCAAGGTATTTGCTCGACAACATCGTATACTTGCTTAAAAAACGGATTCAAGTTCACAATAAACTCACCCTGACTTGTTTATAATTATCTTCATTAAATTCTTTGTATATAACTTTAATCCCTGTAGCCTTTGTAAAGTAAGACTTTCTCATGGCATTAGTCGTTTCGGGGAACTAATAACCGTAACTTTCCCCCATAATGATTACCTTGATCCGATTCGGATCAGACTGCCGCTTAATCACAACAAAATCGTTGCAGATTCGATCTTCACTTTGGCAGTCAACACAGTAGCCAACCGTAGTACACGGTGTTTTTTTATTTAATCTTTTGGCATCCAGCGGTGCCGCGTAATTTCTCACCCTGATTTCCGCTTCTTCCAGATTTTTTACAATTTTATTGACTCCGGCGACAATAATCACCTGTTTGGGTCCATAAATCATCGCAGCAACCCTGCTGCCGTTTCCATCGATATTATAGAGTTCGCCGGTCTCCGTTAAGGCATTTGTACTGCATAAAAACGTATCCGCGGAAAACGTCTGCCTGTAGATCTGATCTTTTTCAATACGGGTAAGGCCAGGTTCGTACTTATCGAGAAACTGATATTTCCCACTGCGCAACCGTTCAATGACGCCTGTTTCAAAAAGAGTCATCGAATCGCCTACCGCCACAAGGGAATTTTCGGGTATCAATTCTTCAATTTTATTCATGAGCTGTACCGTATTCTCCAGATAAATCCCCTGCATATTATGCTTCTTCAAACCCACAATTGTTCTTTCCACTTTTTTCTCCAAATACCATTTAACATTAGCGTCCATTTTTCACACTCGCCTTTCCATCGCCCGTCAGAAGTGTGACAAATTGCCGGGCAGCCGTTGATAATGGGACATCGCGCAACACCACCAAACCGATTGACCGTTTGGGAATTGGTTCCTTCATCTTAACTTCGTACAGTTCCCCGTTCTGCAGTTCTTCTCCGATAAAATCCTTTACCACACAGGAGATCCCTAAGCCGGTTTTGGCAAAGTGAATCAACAAATCAATTGTTCCTAATTCAAACTCAGGCTGCAATACCAAGCCATGGGCGTTCCAGTACTTTTCCAGAAAAGCGCGTGAATTACCGCCCTTCTCCAATACCATAATCGGATATTTCGTTAACTCCTGTAAGCTAATTTCACCTATACGCAAATGCTTGAATTTAGGTCCGGCAACAAAGCAATCCTGGATCTGTTGGGTTTCGGTGATTTCGATGGTATTGTCCGGCTCAATCGGTAAATTTATAATACCCAGGTCGATCCTACCCGCCTTAAGAAAATCAAGGATTTCAAACGTAGTCTGATTAGTTACGTGTATGTGTATCTGCGGATGGCATTTGTTAAACTGGCCAAGATAAGGCAGCAAATAATATTTACTCAGCGTATCCCCCGCACCAATACGAATCTGCCCGGCCATTAGCTGCAGCATCTCCTGAAATTTATGTTCGGCAGTCTGTATCAGCTGATATCCCTGTTCAATATAGCGAAAAAATATCTCCCCTTCGGCAGTCAACGAAACACCCCTGGAAGTCCGAAAAAACAATTGTCCGCCAAGCTTTTGCTCTAACAGTTTAATTGATTGACTGACAGCAGGCTGAGAAGTAAATAACTCTTTTGCCGCTTTAGAAATGCTTCCTGTTTTGGCAGTCATGTAAAAGATA
>NZ_AFGF01000138.1 GCF_000219125.1 Acetonema longum DSM 6540 | reverse complement strand
CTGATGTTGGTAATGCCGGGCATGAACCCGTAATTATGAAACCCAATCTATGTATGACGTGGAAGGTTATCACTGATACATTTAAAATATATTCGATTTCAACAGCCAAAATCCTGCCTGTTTAAGAAGATATGCTCACAGACTGCAGACTGCAAAAAATCCTCGCTTACGGCGAGGATTTGAGACACTTTATGGTGGCGGCGCAGGGATTTGAACCCCGGACACATCGGGTATGAACCGATTGCTCTAGCCAACTGAGCTACGCCGCCTTATATCTGGAGCTGATGACCGGGATTGAACCGGTGACCTTATCCTTACCAAGGATACGCTCTACCGACTGAGCTACATCAGCAAATTAAATTTGGTTGCGGGAGCAGGATTTGAACCTGCGACCTTCGGGTTATGAGCCCGACGAGCTGCCAGCTGCTCCATCCCGCGATAAGATAATGTATGGTGGAGGGGGCTGGATTCGAACCAGCGAAGTCAAAGACGGCAGATTTACAGTCTGCTCCCTTTAGCCACTCGGGAACCCCTCCGGATTTAAATGGAGCTGGCGAAGAGAATTGAACTCCCAACCTGCTGATTACAAGTCAGCTGCTCTGCCAATTGAGCTACGCCAGCAATCTGGTGTAATTAAGATGCAAACATCTCTTGCAGTGACGAAATTTATTATATAATAACCGCACTATGATGTCAACACTTTTTTGTAAAG
>NZ_AFGF01000137.1 GCF_000219125.1 Acetonema longum DSM 6540 | reverse complement strand
TTTTAAAGCGAACAACAAACAGCGAGCGGCGGACAAATAAGTTCATTGCTCCGCTATTTGTTTAGTCAGAAACAAGTGGATGCGGGAACGTGGGAACCGGATGCTTTCGTGACGATACCCCAAGCCCGCTCCGCATCAGACCGCGCGGCCCCCATCCAGGCTGCCGCCTGTCTTCCCTCTGCCGCCCGGCCTGCCGCTCCGCTCATCGTCATGCCACGGGAAGCAATAGCGGACGGATTTCTTCTGTCGAAATGGAGTGTACGCGTTACCGGCAATTCTGATCTTGCCGTCGCGCGGCGCAGACGCGCGCTTCTAAAAACCCCAAAGAATTCCCCCCCTTGTCCCCCACGACGAAAAAATTAGCGCCCACGGTGTGAAACACCGTGACGCATGCGGGACCCCCGAAGGTGGGCGTGTCCGATACGCTCCTAGCCAAAAAAAACGGAGTTTCCCCAAAATTTTCCCTGCCGTGAACTCAGAAAAACATATCAGGAGGCTAAACAAAGGCCATTCCGGTGAGGGTATCCATCATAACAAAAACAAAATGCCTCCTGATATGCTTCCCCATGTCCAACACAGGTAAAAAAGCATACCGGGAGACATCGCGTTTGTTAACAACTTTTCGACATGGCATTTTCGTATGATAAA
>NZ_AFGF01000136.1 GCF_000219125.1 Acetonema longum DSM 6540 | reverse complement strand
GCTATCAGAATTTGTGACTTTTCGGGAGAGAGGTGGTAGCGGATGCTTTCTCATAGCCGAAAAGTCACCTAAATTCTTCAGTATGGCAACGCAGGCGTTGCCCTTACCTTGCATCTGGACCTTTTTGAACGGCCCCAGATTCGAGGTTGTAGGACGTTTTTTAAGCTAGAATTGCGGGGTAGAAAGATGGTTTTACATGCAAAGATTAGAGTCGGCATCCTACTGGTGCTGTTTGGGTCGGCGCTGTATTTGCTTTGGATGGTCCGCGGCAGCCTGTATCCTTTTCTCTTTGCCTTGTTAATGGCTTATTTGCTCAATCCTGCGGTCTGCTGGTTTGAACAGCACGGTGTAAAAAAACGGCTTTGGGCGATATTGCTGGTTTTCGCGTTGATGCTGGTCCTGGCGGTAATTGCGGGCAGCAAGGTTCTGCCGCTGTTTATCCGGGAATTGGATGGATTTGCCCGGGATTTGCCCCGGATATCCGCCCAAATGCAACAGACAATTAAAGATGTGGAGTGGCAGTACCAAAATACGGCGCTGCCCCATTCCATCCGGTTAGTGATTGATCAGCAGCGCGGTGCGTTGGAAAATCTCGTCCGGCAAACTATTGCCGATGTTTTCGCCGCTATCATTACTCTGGCGACTCATGGTATCAGTCTGATAATCAGTCCGATCTTGGCCTTTTATTTGTTGCACGACTGGCAGGAAATCAAGGAAAAGTTCTATGGGCTCATACCGGCAAAATGGCGTCCGGAAATGACCTCGTTTTTAACGGAGATTGACGCGGTTTTTAACGGCGTGATCCGCGGGCAGATTATTATTGCGGCTCTGGTAGGAATTTTGGTGACCGTCGGTCTTATGGTCCTGAAAATTAAATATGCCATCCTGATCGGAGTGCTGGCCGGAGTCCTGGATGTAATCCCTTACTTTGGCGCGGTGATTGGCGCCGTGCCGGCAGTTGTGGTTGGTTTGCTGGAATCGAAGTGGCTGGCGGTCAAAGTCGTGGTATTATTTTTTTTGGTGCATCAATTTGAAAGCTGTGTTATCAGTCCACGGATACTGAGCGAGAAAACAGGACTACATCCGGTTTCCGTGATTTTTTTCCTGTTTCTTGGCGGTGAACTGGCTGGAATACCCGGGATGCTGCTGGGGGTTCCTGCAGCTGCCGTGATTAAAGTGGTTCTCCGACACGCCATTAAGCTCTTGATCTAACAGGTGTCCATACATTGACATAGAAATATAAATTAATGTATAATTCCAGAAGAATGTGGCACTTTGTGGAGGTTGATGTTGGTGATTTATATGACGGGTAATGAGCTGCGCAAAAAATATCTGCAGTTTTTCGCAGCCAAAGAACATTTGATATTGCCTAGCGCTTCGCTGATTCCGGAAAATGATCCCAGCCTGCTGTTAATCGGCGCGGGGATGGCTCCTTTTAAACCCTTTTTTACCGGTAAGATGAAGCCGCCGCATGTCAGAGTTGCTACCAGTCAGAAATGTGTGAGAACCGGCGATATTGAAAATGTGGGACGTACGGCCCGTCATCATACTTTTTTTGAAATGCTCGGCAATTTTTCCTTCGGCGATTATTTTAAAAAAGAGGCTACCGCCTGGGCTTGGGAATTCCTCACCCAGCACCTGGAAATCCCGGCGGAAAACTTATGGATAACGATTCATACGAAAGACGATGAAGTATTTGATATCTGGCGCAACCATGTTGGAATTCCCGCTGAAAAGATTATCCGGCTGGAGGATAATTTTTGGGAAATCGGGCCGGGACCTTGCGGCCCCTGTTCCGAAATCTATGTGGATTTGGGCGAGGATCGAGGCTGCGGCAAACCGGACTGCGGAGTAGGCTGCAATTGCGATCGCTATTTGGAGATATGGAACCTGGTCTTTACCCAGTACGACCGGGACGAGGCCGGCAACTATACACCCCTGGTCAAGAAAAATATTGACACCGGCGCCGGTCTGGAGAGGATTGCTTCCGTACTGCAGAACAAGCGCTCCAATTTTGAAACGGATCTATTATACCCGATTATTGAACATGCCTCTGCTGTAGCCAAGATTCTTTTCGGTTCCGCGCCCCAAAGCGATGTTTCATTAAAGGTCATCGCCGATCATGCTCGCAGCATGACAGTGATGATCGCCGATGGCATTCTGCCTTCCAATGAAGGCCGGGGCTATGTGTTAAGAAGAGTGCTGCGCCGGGCGGCCCGGCACGGACGCCTAATGGGTATTGACAAACCCTTTTTGGCAGATATCGTGGATGTGGTAGCGAAGATATTTGCTGAACCCTATCCGGATATTACCGAGAAAAAAGACTATATCAAAAAGGTCATCAGCATGGAAGAAGAGCGGTTTCATGCTACTTTAGCCCAAGGCATAGAGTTGTTGAACGGCCATATTGAAAATATGAAACAGTCCGGAAAGTCTGTGCTTGACGGCACGACCGGCTTTAAACTCTATGATACTTACGGGTTCCCCTGGGAACTGACCCAGGAAATCCTGGCCGAACATGATATGACCCTGGACAAAAAAGCCTTTGATCAGGCTATGGACGCCCAGCGCCAACGGGCTAGAACCGCCCGTCAGGAAAAAGGAGAAAAAATAGTCATACCGGACTTGCGGACGATTGTCACAGAAAAATTAACTCAGGATTTTGCGGCGGAAGCAGCTAAGGTTGTTGTGCTGCTTTCCGAGGGAAGCGTGATCCAAAAAGCCGAGGTGGAAGACGATATCGCTCTGATCCTGGACGTTACTCCTTTCTATGCCGAAGGCGGCGGACAAGTGGGCGATGTGGGGCAGATTATTGCGCCCTACGGCAAAATGGAAGTGACCGGCGCGAAAAAACTGCCTGACGGGACTATTTATCACATCGGTCAGGTAACGGAAGGAACCATTGTCAGCGGCGACTCGGTCAAGATCGTCGTGGACAGGGAAAGACGGGATCACACTGCCCGCAATCATACCGCCACTCACCTGCTGCAGGCGGCGTTGCGCCAGGTGCTGGGGTCACATGTAAACCAGGCTGGTTCCTATGTGGGACCCGACCGGCTGCGTTTTGATTTTTCCCATTTTGCTCCGGTGTCGGCGGAAGAATTAGACCTGATTGAACAAAGGGTGAACGCGGCGATTCTAAGCAATGCAACAGTAGGAATCATTGAGACGACTCAGGATATAGCCAGGGAAATGGGCGCCACTGCTCTGTTCGGAGAAAAATACGGCGATACAGTCCGGGTGGTTATTGTCGGCGACATCAGCAAGGAACTTTGCGGCGGCACCCATGTGGACAGTACCGGTAATATCGGCTTTTTCCGCATTGTGTCGGAAACAAGCGTAGGTGCGGGTCTCAGAAGAATTGAAGCTGTGACCGGCTTGAAGGCGTTGGAATTTGTTAAAGGGCGGGAAGCGCTCTTAACCGAGGCGGCAAGTGTATTGAAAACCCGTCCGGAGGATATTCTATCTAAGGTAGAGAGTCTGCACAATGAGATTAAGGGGCTGGAGCGAGAACTGGCCGCGCTGCATGGCAGCCAGTCTAAGATGGCGGCAGAGTCTCTGCTGGCAGCAAAGCAAACGGTGAAGGGGCTGGAAGTGGTAATTGGCCAGGTTCAGGCCAAAGATATGGAAGACTTGCGCTCCACAGCCGATATGCTCCGGGATCGTATACCCTCCGGCGTTGTGGTACTAGGCGCTCAACAGGAAAGCAAGGTCAATTTCGTCGTAATGGCTACCCCAACCGCGATAGCGAAAGGAATCCATGCCGGCAATATCGTCAAAGAAGTGGCAAAGGCGGCGGGCGGCGGCGGCGGCGGCCGGCCCGACATGGCCCAGGCCGGCGGCAAGAATCCGGAAAAAATGAATGAAGCCTTGGCGGTTGCTTTGGATACCATTACTGCACAAATAAAATAGCTATGAGAGGGCGGCAGCGTCCGCCCTTTTTCTGCAATAACATCAAACGCTGAGTCTATCTTGTAGTCTGTTGCAAAACTCATCTGCAGTCTCGAATCTGAGACCGTTCAAAAAGGTTCAGATGCAAGGAACGCCTGCGTTGCCGTACTAGTTAAGAAATTCAGGTGACTTTCGGCTTATGAGAAACATCCACTACTGCC
>NZ_AFGF01000135.1 GCF_000219125.1 Acetonema longum DSM 6540 | reverse complement strand
TTATTGACAACAAGATTAAAACATCGGTTATGCTGGGCGGATCACTTTTTAGCATATAGTTTCTGAATTAATAATACGTCCTGAAGAAAGCGATTAAAACAGGAATTCAATATTGGGAAAAGAAAGTAATTATGATAATAAGCTCTTAGACACAGGAAGTGGATTCCTTACAGGCAGAATTTATTGGGGGATTAATAGAGAAATTGTTTTTCTAAAGCCTAATAGAATGTCAATATCCCCGTCCCCCGACACTCCACGTCCCCCGACACTCCACAATTCTCGGGTACTAAGCTGGCGGGAATTGATCTTAGCACTTGTCAATTTTGTCAGCTAGCCTTAACTGCCAATGATCTTCGCAATTGTATCATCGCCCCCGAACAAGCTATAGCTCTTGCTAACATCTTTGGAGTGGTTATAAAGGAGTAGGATACCATTTGCAAAAAAGTTTGGCTATGATGTATATCAGGATATTGGAGGGTATATATGAGAAATACAAAGGCGACATCTTTAATGATACATGCATATCAGAAGTTAGGTTTTTTTAGTATTGACTCCCTGTGGCTGCAACCTCGGCACAAATACTTGCGCAAATAATACTTATTCTATATTATGTATATATTAAATAGTATTTCAATATGTGAAATTTTTGAGGGGTGATACCTATGCCGAACGAAACGCAGAAAGAGGTATTGAACAATAGTATTGCGAAAGCTGTGACGATACTCAACTGTTTTTCTTATGAGAAACCTCGGCTGCGCTTAAAGGATATTGCGGCGGCAACAGGTATCAATCAGGCAACAGCATACCGCATGTTGAATACCTTAAAAGAATTTGGATTAATTGAGCAGCAGGAAGGGATTTACTCTTTAGGCAAAGGCTTTCTCAAATACGAAGGGATTGTTTTAAACTCCATGGAGATCAGGCGGATAGGACTTCCTCTCCTTGAAGAACTCTCCAATACGCTAAAGGCCAATGTCAATTTAGCTATTCTCGATGACAATGAAGTGGTATATATTGCGCGGGCCGAAACACCGTATTGTTCTTATGGCTACTTTCATATCGGCATGAGAAGGCCGATTTATTGCACGGCTTTGGGCAAAGTCCTAACCTGTAAAAACCCGGAGATAGCCCGGGAAGCATTTAAGCGGGGAGTCAAGCGGTATACCTTCAGAACAATCGTCGAGGAGGCTGAGTTCCTGCAAGAGCTCGAAACAGTACGGCTTCAGGGGTATGCAATTGACCGCGAGGAGTGGAGCAATGGCATTAATTGCGCCGCCGCTCCCCTATATGATGCTGCCGGTACAATCGTGGCGGGAATCAGCATTTCCGGTCCGACGAGTGTGTATTCATGGGAAAAAATCCAGGAATTTGTACCTTTGTTAATTGATTATTCACACCGGATATCAGCCCGTATGGGAGCGCGGGGCGGCTGGTAACTTGCCGGCATAAATTTTGACCGAAGGAACGTTGGCAAAGCCAGGCGTTCTTTTTTTTATTTTTTTCTTCAGACAGCAGGAATTTAAAGTTAGCGAGAGAATATAAAAATCAATTTTAATATATAAAACACGATATCAAATAATGAAATTAAATATCGTTATTTGAAGTATGTGTAATGAAAGGAGTCAAGTGAACCGAGAAATGAAAACACATAAGTTTATGCCCCGGGGTATAATCCCTCCGGTTATTACGCCGCTTACCCCTGAGGGAAAGTTCAATGAAAAAGGCATGCGCAAACTGATCAACCATTTAATTGGCGGTGGAGTGCACGGGCTCTTTGTTACGGGGACAACCGGTGAATTTTACGGGTTTACCCTGGAAGAAAAACGGGAAATTTTCCTGACTGCTGTGGATGAAACTAAAGGCAGAGTGCCGGTCTATGCGGGGACGAATGGCATCACTACCCGCGAAAGTGTGATGTTGACCCAATTGGCCGAAAACTGCGGCGTAGACGCCGTATCGGTATTAACCCCCATGTTCATTTCGCCGAATCAACATCAGCTTTTCGAACATTACAAGACAATAGCGGCCAGTACGGCCCTGCCGGTTGTGCTCTATAACAATCCGTCCAAGACGGGTGTCAGCCTTACCGCTGCCACAGTTGCTAAATTATCCGAAATATCCAATATTGTCAGCATCAAGGATTCCAGCGGCGATTTGACTCTGACAGCGGAATATATTCGGTTGACGCGGGGAAATGCTGCTTTTAACGTGCTTATGGGCCGGGATACCCTGATCTACGGGGCCCTCTGCTACGGCGCCGCCGGTTCCATTGCCTCTTGCGCCAATGTAGCTCCCCGTCTGTGCGCCGATATTTATGACAAATTTATCGCCGGTGATTTACAGGGTTCTTTGGATGCGCAATTTACTCTGGCGCCTCTCAGAATTGCCTTTGACATCGGCACATTTCCTGTAGTCATCAAAGAATCTCTCAATATGCTCGGCATTGAGGCGGGTTTCTGCATGGACCCGGTAGGTCCGATGACTACTGACGAGCGGGAACGGTTGAGAAAAATTTTGGTTGAGATGGCATTGTTATAAACACTTGTAAATTTATATAAGGAGTCGGTTGGTATGAAAATTGGTTTTATTGGTCTCGGCATCATGGGTAAGCCCATGAGCAAAAACCTTTTAAAAGCGGGGTACGAACTTGTTGTTTTGGACCGTGTTACAGCTGCCGCAGAAGAAGTACGCGCCTGCGGCGCAATGGTTGCGGCTACTCCGAAGGCCGTTGCCCAGCAGGTGGATGTCGTTATAACCATGCTGCCGAATTCGCCCCAGGTAAGAGAAGTAGTGCTTGGTGAAAATGGCGTGATAGAAGGCGCTAAACCTGGCCTGACGGTGATTGATATGAGTTCCATTGCGCCGTTGGCCAGCCGCGAAATCAGTCAAAAACTCACGCAAAAAGGCGTGGAAATGCTGGATGCCCCGGTTAGCGGCGGTGAACCCAAAGCAATCGACGGCACGCTGTCGGTCATGGTCGGCGGCAAAAAAGAAGTATTTGATAAATATTATGATGTAATGAAAGTGATGGCGGCTTCTGTTGTTCGCACCGGCGATATTGGCGCCGGCAATGTTACCAAACTTGCCAACCAGGTGATTGTGGCCTTAAATATTGCCGCCATGTCGGAAGCACTGGTATTGGCGACAAAAGCCGGCGTAGAACCCGAACTGGTATATCAGGCAATCCGCGGCGGCCTTGCCGGCAGCACAGTCTTAGACGCCAAGGCGCCGCTGGTTATGGACCGCAAATTCGATCCCGGCTTCCGCATTAATCTACATATTAAAGATCTTGCCAATGTGCTGGAAACTTCTCATGAAATCGGAGTTCCCCTGCCGTTGACTGCCGCTGTGATGGAAATGATGCAGTCGCTGAAAGTGGCTGGCTTGGGTGACAGCGACCATAGCAGTTTGGTGAAGTATTATGAAATGCAGGCTCAGGTGGAAGTCAAGCGTTAGTCAAGTGGACGGGAGCTGATTCATTCAGAGTTCCCGTCTCATCATGAAAATTTACAGAATTGGAGTGATATTGTGAGTATTGAAACAGCAGGATCGCCGGCCGTTACCGATTTGCAAGTCATACCGGTCGCAGGGCATGACAGTATGCTGCTCAATCTCAGCGGCGCCCATGGACCTTTCTTCACGCGCAATATTGTGATCCTCAAAGACAGTGCAGGGCACACGGGAATTGGCGAAGTGCCCGGAGGAGAACGAATTCGCCGGACCATTGAGGAGGCCCGTCCATTGGTGATCGGGCAGCCCATCGGCAAGTATCTCAATATATTAAACACGGTACGGCAGAGATTCGCTGACCGCGACACCGGCGGGCGGGGGTTGCAAACATTTGACCTGCGCACCGCCATCCATGCCGTAACCGCCCTGGAGGCATCGCTGCTGGACCTTTTGGGCCAGTATCTCGGTATGCCTGTCGCCGCGCTGCTTGGCGACGGCCAGCAGCGGGATGCGGTTGAGATGCTGGGCTATCTCTTCTACGTTGGTGACAGGGAAAAAACAAAACTGCCTTATTACAGCAATCCCGGAGCAAAGAATAGCTGGCTGCGCCTTCGCCACGAGCAGGCGCTTACGTCCCGGGCGATAGTGACATTGGCGGAAGCGGCTTATGAGCGCTATGGCTTCAATGATTTCAAGCTAAAAGGCGGCGTGCTGGCCGGTGATGATGAAATGGAGGCAGTCGCCGCACTGGCCAGACGTTTTCCCAAAGCGCGCATCACCCTTGACCCTAATGGCGCCTGGTCGCTGGAAGAGGCCATTCGGCTCTGCCGCAACAAACGCGATGTGCTGGCTTATGCGGAAGATCCCTGCGGCGGGGAGAACGGTTATTCCGGCCGGGAAGTGATGGCCGAGTTTCGTCGGGTCACCGGCCTGCCGACGGCGACCAATATGATCGCCACCGACTGGCGGCAAATGGGTCATACCATTCAGCTGCACGCCGTGGATATCCCGCTGGCCGACCCTCATTTCTGGACCATGCGGGGGTCGGTGCGCGTAGCGCAGATGTGTCACGAGTGGGGGTTGACCTGGGGTTCCCATTCCAATAACCATTTCGATATTTCGCTGGCTATGTTTACCCATGTCGGCGCTGCCGCTCCAGGGAAGATTACCGCTCTTGACACACACTGGATTTGGCAGGAGGGCTGCGAGCGCCTGACCAAAGAGCCCTTGCAGATCGTCAATGGCAAAGTAGCCGTGCCTGATAAACCCGGTCTTGGCATCGAGCTTGACATGAAGCAGGTGGAAAAGGCCCATCAAGTTTATCAAAAGATGAACCTTGGCGCGCGCGACGACGCTGCCGCCATGCAATATCTCATTCCGGGCTGGCAATTTGATCATAAGCGTCCCTGCATGCTGCGTTAACGCTCAAAAATGGTATTGATAAAATTGAGAAAGGATAATGGATTTGACTTAGCGGCAAGTCCATGCGGTGAATTATATGAATACTGATAATATTACAGTAAGACAAGCCGGGGTCCCTGTGGACAAGAAAACCAATGTCCGCTGGATGATTGTAGCCGTATTGTTCTTTATTACGGTGATCAATTATGCCGATCGCGCCACTATCTCGCTTGCTGGCCCGGCTATAGCGAAAGAATTAAATTTGGATGCCGTATCAATGGGCTATATCTTTTCGGCTTTTGGCTGGGCCTATGTCATTTTTCAGCTTCCGGGCGGGTGGCTTTTAGACCGCTTTGGTTCAAAGCGGGTTTACGCATGCAGCATCTTCTTCTGGTCGCTTTTCACGCTGCTCCAGGGCGCGGTTGCTTTTTTTACCGGCGCCATAGCTGTCCTCATTTTATTTAGCTTACGTTTTCTGGTTGGAGCCGCCGAAGCCCCTTCTTTTCCTGCGAACAGCCGGATCGTTGCAGCCTGGTTTCCCGCAAATGAGCGAGGCACTGCTTCCGCCATCTTTAATTCAGCGCAATATGCGGCGACGGTGTTTTTTGCGCCGCTCATGGGCTGGCTGGTTCACACTTTCGGCTGGCATTATGTATTTACGGTCATGGGTGTGTTGGGAATTTTGTTTGTATTCATATGGAAAAAACTGATTTATAATCCTAAGGAGCATCCGCTGACCAACCAGGCTGAGATCGACTATATTGAAGAGGGCGGCGCTCTTGTGAATATGGATCAGGCCAAGAAAGACGGCGGCAAGCAGGAAGGCCCCAATCTGCATTATATTAAAGAATTGCTGAGAAATCGCATGATGCTGGGCATTTATATCGCCCAATATTGTATTAATGCCCTGACATATTTCTTTATTACCTGGTTTCCGGTCTATTTGGTGCAGGCCCGGGGCATGACCATATTGAAAGCCGGCTTCGTTGCGTCGATACCTGCGGTATGCGGTTTTGCCGGCGGGGTTTTGGGCGGCATTATTTCCGACTTCATGTTAAGAAAGGGATATTCTCTTTCTGTGGCCAGAAAAGTGCCGATTGTAGGGGGGATGCTATTGTCAATGAGCATCGTTGTTTGCAATTATGTCGATATTCAGTGGGTAGTCATTGCTCTCATGGCTCTGTCCTTCTTTGGGAAGGGTATTGGCGCGCTTGGCTGGGCGGTCAACTCTGACACTGCACCCAAACAAATAGCCGGACTCAGTGGAGGGCTTTTGAACACCTGCGGCAATCTCTCCAGTATTACCACCCCTATTGCCATCGGTTACATTCTACAGGCCACTGGCTCGTTTAACGGCGCGTTAGTCTATGTAGGCGCGCATGCTTTTATTGCCATGGCCAGTTATCTGTTTATTGTCGGCGAGATCAAACGGGTTGAACTGAAACCAATCCATGCCGAATAGTCCGGGCTTTATCAGCGAGGCCGCAGCCTGTGTCCGGATAGAGCAGGCTGCGATAAAACCCAGGAGTATGAGTATAAAAAAGGAGGTTCCTTTCAATCATGGACAAGCAGATAAGCGGCGGCGCGCCGTCCATTGCCGAGATGCATGTGATACCCGTTGCCGGATATGACAGTATGCTGCTCAATTTATGCGGCGCTCACGCTCCTTTTTTCACCCGCAACATCATTATCCTGAAAGATAATGCCGGACACACCGGCGTAGGCGAGGTTCCTGGCGGCGAGGGCATTCTAAAGGCGTTGGAACGAGCCAAGCCGCTGGTGGTCGGCCAATCCATCGGCCAGTACAACAATGTTCTCACCGGTGTGAGGCGGCAATTGCTTGAAGGGAAAGCGGCAGGTCCGCAGGCGACCGTCCATAAGGTCACTTCGGCGGCCGAGGCGGCTATTCTGAAACAACCCCATGAAATTAATCTTCGTTCCGACAATGTAATCACCGCTATTGAAGCCGCTATGCTGGATTTGTTGGGCCAGTTCCTGAAGGTGCCGGTGGCTGCTTTGCTGGGCAGCGGCCAACAGCGGCATGCGGTGCGAATGCTCGGCTATCTGTTTTATGTGGGCGACCGTAACAAAACCGATCTTCCCTATCTTAACCCTGCAGCCAAAGACGGCTGGCTGCGCCTGCGCCACCAGGAGGCCCTGACTCCGGCGGCTATTGTGGCTCTGGCCGAAGCGGCGGCTGAGCGCTATGGATTTCAGGATTTCAAACTCAAAGGCGGTGTCATGACCGGCCCGGAGGAAATAGAGGCGGTTACCGCCCTGGCCAAACGCTTTCCCGCAGCCCGTATCACTCTGGACCCTAATGCCGCCTGGTCGCTGGAAGAAGCAATTCAACTCTGCCGCGGCCAGCAGGATGTACTGGCCTATGCCGAAGACCCCTGCGGGCCGGAAAATGGCTATTCCGGCCGAGAAGTTATGGCGGAATTTCGCCGGAGCACCGGCCTGCCGACAGCGACCAATATGATTGCCACTGACTGGCGGCAAATGGGTCACTCCATTCAGCTTCATGCCGTAGACATCCCGTTGGCCGATCCGCATTTCTGGACCATGCAAGGCTCAGTTCGCGTCGCTCAAATGTGTCATGAATTCGGCCTGACCTGGGGGTCTCATTCCAATAACCATTTTGACATATCCCTGGCCATGTTTACCCATGCGGCGGCAGCGGCCCCCGGAAACATCACCGCTATCGACACTCACTGGATTTGGCAGGAAGGCCAGGAACATCTCACTAAAGAACCCTTCAAAATTATCGCCGGTCTGGTCAATGTGCCGGATAAACCGGGACTCGGGGTAGAAATCGATATGGCTCAGGTGGAAAAAGCCAATGCCCTGTACAAAAAGCTGGGCCAGGGCGCCCGTGACGATGCTATGGCCATGCAATACCTGATCCCCGGCTGGCAATATGATCCCAAACGAGCCAGTATGGTTCGATAGCTTTCAATAACCCAATCGTCCTCCTATTGATTTAATTTGACTTCTTGACATCTTAATTTCAGTAGGAGGATTCTCAATTGAATGATTCAGCGACTATGATCTGCAGGAGGAGATGGAGTTGAATGAATACGACAGAAGAGCCCCGTTATATTAAAGTGCATCCGGCGGATAATGTGGCAATTATCGTCAACAAAGGGGGGCTGCCGGCCGGCGCTCACTTTTCTTGCGGCCTGGAATTAAAGGAGCATGTGCCGCAGGGACACAAAGCCGCGTTAATTGATCTGGCGCAAAATCAAGCGATTATCCGCTACGGGGAGGTTATAGGCTATGCGGTTCGTCCCATTCCCAAAGGAAGCTGGATTGAGGAATCCTTAGTGGATATGCCGGAACCACCGGCATTGGACGATCTGCCCCTGGGCAATAAAGTGCCGCCAGCGCTGCCGCCTCTGACTGGCTATACCTTTGAAGGCTATCGTAATCCGAACGGTACGGTGGCGACCAGAAATCTTCTGGGTATCAGCACCAGCGTCCAGTGTGTGGCGGGAGTAGTCGACTACGCCGTAAAAAAAATCAAGGCGGAATTGCTGCCCCAATATCCCAATGTGGACGACGTCGTGGCTTTAACCCATAATTACGGTTGCGGGGTGGCGATTCGGGCGCCGGAAGCTGCCGTACCCATCCGAACCTTGCGCAATCTGGCCATTCATCCTAATTTTGGCGGCGAAGTGATGATTGTGGGTTTAGGCTGTGAAAAGCTCATACCCGAACGGCTGCTTCCGCCAGGAGCGGCTAAAACGGATATTCTCATGCTCCAGGATCAGCAGGGATTTGGCGGCATGGTGCAGGCCATCCTCAATATGGCCGAGGCGCGGTTGATCAAATTGAACCAGCGCCACCGCATCACCTGTTCTGTCGCCGAGCTGACAGTCGGTTTGCAGTGCGGCGGCAGCGACGCCTTTTCCGGCGTCACTGCCAATCCTGCCGTGGGCTACGCCGCGGATTTGCTGGTACGCGCCGGGGCCACGGTCATGTTTTCTGAAGTTACAGAAGTCAGGGACGCCGTTCATCTGTTGACTCCCCGGGTTGCGGACGAAAAAACCGGTCAGGCGCTTATCCGGGAAATGAAATATTACGACCGGTACCTTTCTTTAGGCGAGGTGGACCGCAGCGCCAATACCGCCCCTGGGAACAAGAAAGGCGGGCTGGCCAATATTGTCGAGAAGGCTCTTGGTTCCATCGCCAAATCAGGCAGCAGCCCCATCGTCGAAGTTCTGGCACCGGGTGAAAAACCGGCCAAGCGAGGCCTGATCTACGCGGCAACGCCGGCCAGCGATTTTATCTGCGGCACTCTGCAGCTTGCTTCCGGGATGCATGTGCAGGTCTTTACCACTGGCAGGGGCACTCCCTACGGTTTGGCCATGGCGCCGGTGATTAAAGTCTCCACCCGTGACGCTCTTACCGAGCAGTGGCCCGATCTTATCGACATAAATACCGGGCCCATTGCTACTGGCAAGGCTACGATCGAAGAAGCAGGCTGGGAAATCTTCCGGTTTATCCTGGAGGTGGCCAGCGGCCGGAAAAAGACTTGGGCTGATCATTGGGGACTGCACAATGACTTATGTCTGTTTAATCCCGCGCCGGTAACCTGAGAATAATGTCGGGGGATGTTGACATTCCTGTCTAGGGGGATCATATCAGGTTCATCTTTTTTATTGAAGTATATCGGCCCTGACCGTGTTTTGACGGTCAGGGCTTTGTTCTGCCCCGCAGTCTCAAGTGTAGTGACGGGTACTACACTTCCTCCAAAGTTTTTGTAGAGGATTGTTAAAACAAGGGTGTTGGACAAGTAGTTGTGTAGTGGCATGGATATTGCATTAATGAGTAGTGAGTTTGACAGGGAGGAGATGCAACGGATATAGTTATCCCCCGATTCGGGGCATTTTTCTACACTAAGGGGATGTTTGGATGACGAAAAAGATCTTAATAGGGTCGCGGGCGCGGTCGCGCGCGCCGGAAGCGATGGGTATTCTGACGGCGCAAGGATACGATCTGGTATTGAATCCGCATGACCGATCCCTGACGGAAGCGGAGCTGATCGAGATGGTCAGAGGAACAGACGGTATCATAGCGGGCAATGAAACCATCACAGCAGCGGTCATTGCTGCAGGCGCTCCGGCGCTCAAGGTGATTGCCAAACAGGGAGTCGGCTACAATACCATCGATCTGGCTGCCGCCAAACAGCATGGTGTAGCTGTTACCATTACTCCCGGCGCCAACAGTAAGTCAGTGGCTGATTTGACAATGGGCCTGATCCTGAACATAGCCCGGCAAATTCCGCAGATGGATGCGTCTATCCGGACAGGAGGCTGGTATCGCCATACCGGTGTCGAATTAGCAGGAAAAGTGCTGGGCATCATCGGGATGGGCCATATCGGCGGGGAAGTGGCAAAACGCGCTTACAGTTTCGGAATGAAGGTCATGGCCTGCGATGTTTGTCCCCGGCAAGATTTCATCGATCACTACGGCGTAGCCTATTTGCCGTTAGAGGAAGTGTTTGCGCAGGCTGATTTTATCTCCCTGCATGTCCCGGCAATGCCGGAAACGGCCGGTATGATTAACATGGACAGGCTGCGGACGATGAAACGCACCGCCTATCTGATTAATACGGCCAGAGGCGCGCTGATCGTGGAGGATGATTTGTATGACGCTTTAACCCAAGGGGTCATCGCCGGTGCTGCTCTGGATGTATTTAACCGGGAACCGCTGGGTGATTCGCGCCTGGCAGACCTGGAGAACGTCGTTTTTACGCCTCATGCCGGCGCTTATACCAAAGAGGCAATTATTGGCGCAGGCGTTATGGCCGCCGAAGAAGTGGTCAGGGTTTTATCCGGGATGGAGCCTAAGTATCCGGTTATCAAATCATAAACTAATAAAAAGCGAAAAAAACAGTAGGGAGGAAATGCATTATGAGTAAAAAAATTGAAAATTTACGCAAGATAGTCGACGGCGGCATCGTAGTGATTATTCGGAGCGATAACGCCGAGGAAGCGCAGAAAATTGCCGAAGCCAGCATTGCCGGCGGGGTTGGCGCTGTAGAAGTTACCATGAGTGTGCCGGGCGCACTGAAGATCATAGAATCGCTTGCCCGGACCTATAAAAACGGAGAAATCGTGATCGGCGCAGGAACTGTTTTAGATGCGGAAACCGCCAGAGCAGCCATATTAGCGGGGGCCGAGCTCCTGGTAAGCCCTCATTTAAATGTCGATATGGTTAAGATGAGCAATCGTTATCAGGCAGTTTCCATCGTTGGCGCCATGACTCCGAAAGAGATCATGGAAACACTGGAGGCCGGCGCCGATATGGTAAAGCTGTTCCCTGCGGAATTATTGGGGCCGCAGTATGTGAAAACCGTGAAAGCGCCGATACCGCAAGCGTCGATTGTTCCTACCGGCGGGGCGACGCCGCAAAATGTGCATGAGTGGATTCAAGCCGGCTGCGATGCCGTAGGTGTAGGCAGCTATATAACGAAAGCCCATAAAAAGGACGGTGACTACAATAAGGTAACATTAGCAGCCAGGGAGTTTGTGGAGGCTGTCGCCAAGGCGCGACGCCAGGGCAAATGATTGGATACGGCAAAGTAAAAGAGGCTAAAGGATAAGGGGAGATTATATTGGCGGATGACAATGCAATATTGCCGGGAAGTATTCCGGGAATCATTCTGGTAACGCATGGCCGCTTTGGCGAAGAACTGATAAGAAGCGCAGAAATGATTGTCGGCGCGATGGAAAGTGTACGGGCACTGTCCTTAATGCCGGGCATGGAGCCGGACGACTTCCTGGCTGCTGTTAAAACCGCGCTGGAGTCCATGCCGGAGGGGTCTTTGCTGATCAGCGACTTATTTGGCGGCACTCCGGCCAACGTCTCGGCAGCCATATCGACAACACGGAACATTGGCGCTGTTTCGGGGCTCAGTCTCAGCATGCTCATTGAAGCGGCATCTTCCCGGATGGCCCTGAGAGGTGAGGCTTTAGCAGAGGCAGTGGTTCAGGCCGGGAGAAACAATTGCCGGAACATTCTGGCTCAGCTGCGCGGAATAGACAGTGTGTGAGAGATTGACCGAAGCATTGTTCCTGCGTACATACAAAATCATGCAAAAGGATGCGTTCAAATGGCTAAAATTTCTTTGGTAAGAGTGGACTTTCGCCTGATACACGGCCAGGTGGTTGCCAAATGGTTGAAACAGACCCAGGCAACTAAGATTATCATTGTAAACAGCACGTTGGCAAAAGACCCGACAATGAGCAATATTTATAAAATGGCCACACCGGCTAATGTGAAATGCAGTATCGTGGATATAGATACTTTTGTGGCGGCATGGGAGAAAAATCAGTTAGGAGAAGGTATTGCCCTGATATTATTCAAGGATGTCGGCACTACGGTCCAGGCCTGGAAAAAGGGCTTCCCGCTTGAACAACTGCAGATTGGCGGGCTTGGCGCGGGACCGGGACGCAAGGCTGTATATCAGAATATGACCCTCAATAAGGAAGATGCGGCAATGCTTAAAGAACTGAGCGGCGGAGGAGTAAAGGTATTCTTTCAGGCAACTCCGGAGGACAAGCAGATGGAATTTGAAAAAGTCGATCTAAATTTCTAAAGGTATTTTTAGTTACGTATTCAGTTAGGAGGGGAAAGCATGATTCAGGCTGTTTTAGTAGGAGTGCTGGCTTGGATGCAAAGTTCATCCAATCCTCTGGGGTGGTGGCTGATCAGGGAGCCGTTAATGGCGGGATTCTGGGTAGGACTGATTTACGGAAAACCAGTTGAGGGATTGATTATCGGGGCCGCCATCAATGTAGCCTTTTTAGGCTGGAACAGCACCGGGGGCGCTAATCCGTCGGATCTCTATTCAGCAGGGCTCTTGGGAACGGCAGTGGCGATACAGAGCAATATCAGCATTGAACAGGCAGTAGTCATTGCCGTTTCTCTGGGGGTTATCGGCAATTATGCATGGATTATGTTTATGTCTGTAAATTCGATGTGGCCTTCCCTGCAGGATAAATATGCGGAAAAAGGCGATGTGAGGGGTATTATGCTGATACAGGCTATCCCTTCACAGCTGGTTGTCATCTTAGTGAGAGGAATTCCGGCTTTTTTAGCGGCATTATATGGGCCGTCGATGATTGAAGGACTGCTGGCGTCAGTTCCGGCTTGGGGCATTGCAGGATTTAACACAGTGGGGAAAGTATTGCCGGCTGTAGGGATTGCCATGCTGTTAAAGTATATGGCGCGTAAGGATCTCCTGGTCTTTTTCGGTATCGGTTTTGCCACAAGCGCCTATACCGGTATGAATAATTTGTTGTATGCGGCCTTTCTTGGCGCCGCGATGGGCTACATTTATATTTCCTTGCAACCTGAAGTGAAAGCGGAGACCGGTGAGGAGGACGAAATATAATGGCTGACAACTCTGTGAAGGATATTAGCCTGACCAGCAGAGATATTCATATGGCCACGCTGCGGTGGTGGCTTATGAGCCACATGGCCTACAACTATCAACGGATGCAGGCCGGTGGTTTTGCTTCGATGATGGGCCCCCTGCTTAAAAAATTATATCCGGACAGACCGGAGGAAGTCATTGCCGGCTTAAAGCGGCATATGATGTTTTTTAATACTGAGCCCCGCTGGGGAGCAGTAATTCATGGCATTACCATTGCCTTGGAAGAACAAAAGGCCAAGGGAGAAGATATATCAGAGGAAACGATTGTTGATTTAAAAAGCTCACTGATGGGGCCGCTGGCCGGGATCGGGGATACCATATCCGGAGCTTTGTATAAACCTGTATTACTGGGTATTTGTCTTGGCTGGGCAGCTCAGGGCAGTCTTTTGGGACCGCTGCTTTTTACCATTGGCATGCTGGGCTATGATTTTACCATTACCAGGCTTGCCGTCAGAAAAGGGTATCAATTGGGCACATCGGCTGTAACGACGATACTGGCGGGCGGTTTATTTGAGAAATTAACAACCTTTTTTTCCATCATGGGTCTATTTGTTTTAGGAATCATGGTCTGCAAATTTATCACCGTTGATGTGGCTTTTGCACCGGTTATAGCGGGTAAGCCGGTGGCTTTCAAAACGCTGCTTGACCAGATCGTGCCTAAAGCATTGCCGTTAGCCATAACCTTGATTAGCTGGCGGGCGATCATGAAAGGGTATCGTGTCATTAACGTACTTCTGTGCCTGTTCGCTTTTGCACTGGCAGGTGGGGCTTTAGGCATCATCCAATAACCCGTTTTTTCGTCAGTTCAGTGGAAAGAAGGTGAATCAATGGGTGGGCAGCCAATATTTTCAGTGGAAGTACTGCATCAGTTTATAGTACAGATTCTTGTAAAGGCGGGTATGCCGGCCCCAGACGGCGATATTGCCGCTGCCAATTTGTTGAAGGCTGACCTGTGGGGTGTTGGGACCCACGGTATCAGCCGTTTTCCCAGATACCTTATGCGCCTTCGGAACGGGACCATCAATCCCCGCCCTGCCATTGCAATTCACAGCGTTCTGCCGGCTGTGCTTGCCGCGGACGGCGACAACGGGTTAGGTTCCGTGGTTGCGGCCAGGGCGCTGGACGCGGCTATGGCAAAAGCCGACCATTTTGGTTTGTGTGCTGCAGGTGTCAGAAGAAGCAATCATTTCGGGGCGGCCGGGTTTTATTGCGATATTGCGGCCAGACGAAATTACATCGCTGTCGTTTTGACGAACGCATTGTCGGCCATTCCTCCCTGGGGCGGAAAAGAAGCCTATTTGGGGACAAATCCTATAGCCATCGGACTGCCCCGGCAGGGTAAAACACCGGTAGTAATTGATTTGGCGACCAGTGTTGTCGCGCGGGGGAAAATTATTGCGGCCGCAAGGCAGGGCTCGTCTATTCCTGAAGGCTGGGCGCTGGACAAAGAGGGCCGGCCCACAACGAACGCGCAGGAGGCTTTGGCGGGGATGCTTCTGCCGATGGCCGGCCCCAAAGGTTATGCGCTGGCCCTGGCGATTGATCATTTATGCGGTGTTTTCACAGGAGCTGCTTTTGGCCGGGACGTAGCCTCATATATTGGTGAACCAAACCAAGCCGACGTGGGACATCTGATGATTGTCATGAAAGCCGGCGCATTTACCGGCATGGCGGAATATTATGAACGCACCGAACGATTCTGCCGGGAAATTAAGGATGTCGCCAAAGCCGCTAACGTTAATGAGATATATTTGCCGGGCGAGCGCGAGTATCTTTTAGAACAAACCTTACTAAAAAATGGGATCGAAGTTGTCCCCGGCCTGCTCGAAGAATTAGCGGCTATAGCCCGGGAGTATGGAGTGCCTTTGGCAGGAGCATAGGAGAAGAGTATGTAAGGTAGATAAATTGTTTGCAATGGGCCTGCCAGTAGTGGCGGGCCCATTATGAACAGTTTGAATGTAAGGAATATTGCGGCATCAGTCGGGCGTCTTGGTAGTAAGGAGTGAAGCAATGGTAAGAATAGACAGAGTCAGGGAATATGTAGAGAGTCATACAAGCGAAACGGTAACGGCAGGCAAGCGACCCGGAGTAAGCGCCGCCGAGGTGGCGCTGAACCTGCGAATTCATCGTAACGATGCATCTGCGGACCTGAATAAACTATTCAGGTCCGGATATATCGAAAAAAGCGGTACAAAGCCGGTACTTTACTTTTCTGCCCGCAGGGGACAAGCTGATACTGTACCTGATCCATCTAAAGCTAACCATTCTGAAATCCCTGAGAATAAGCAAAATGCAGATGAGCGGGCCGCTTTTTCAGGAATCATCGGGAGCGAAGGCAGCCTTAAGGCCCAGATTGAGCTTGCAAAAGCAGCGGTGGTGTATCCGCCCAGTGGGTTGCATACCTTACTCTGCGGCGAAAGCGGCGTGGGGAAAAGCCTGATGGCAGAGGCCATGTGGCGATATGCTGCGGAAATACGGGCATCGCAAAGCCAATCCGATGCGAAGATCCCTTTTGTTACGTTTTGCTGCGCCGATTACGCGGACAATTCCCAACTGCTCCTGTCACAGCTTTTTGGCTATGTAAAAGGCGCTTTTACCGGAGCGGATGAAGACCGTGAGGGATTTGTGGACAGAGCCCGCGGCGGGATTTTGTTTCTGGACGAGATACACCGGTTGCCGCCTGCGGGTCAGGAAATATTGTTTATGCTGGTCGATAAAGGAACCTACCGAAGACTGGGCGAGACCAGGGAAGAAAGAAAGGCTCAGGTCATGCTGATTGGGGCGACGTCAGAGGATCTCGCCAGTTCGCTGCTGACGACTTTCCGCCGGCGCATCCCTGTTCAAATCATGTTGCCCAGAATCAGTGAGCGGCCACTGAAAGAAAGGATCGCATTAATCGCACATTTTGTGAAACAGGAGGCAATCCGGTTAGGTCTGCCCATTTGGATTTCGGGTGAAGCGCTGCAGACATTTTCCTATTATAACTGCCCCGCTAATATCGGGGAATTGCGCAATGATTTGCAGCTTTGCTGCGCGAAGAGTTATTTGGCGTATCTGGCGTCCTCGTCGGACAAGCTGATTGTCGCTGTTGACGTTATTCCGCAAAGAATATTTTCGATGGTTAGAGACAAAGAAACAACTGAGAATTCCACAAACCGAATTTTCAAAGAAGGAATCCTGGTCCAGCCAGGAGGCCAGCCGTTGCCTCAGGCCCTATTAAATGATTACGAATTGCCGATTGATCTTTATGGCTTTATTGATAAAAAAATGGAAGCTTACCGGCAGACGAGGCTGTCGGATGCGGAGCTTGAACGCCAGGTTGGAAAGGATTTGGAAAAATACTTTGATGCAGCGGTCCACGCATTTTTGAAGCCGGATATTCATGGGATGCCGTTAAGTATCGTTCAGCAGAATATCTGGGAAGCTGCGAATTTGTTGTTAAATAACGCATCCGATAAAATGAGCCGGAAATACGGCAGAAAAACATTGGTTGCCCTGGCGTTGCATCTGCAGCAATTTAAGGAACGGGCCGCGTCCGGACGAATTATTTATAATCCAAATCTCAAATCCATTCAGGCCGAGCAGGCTAAAGCATACAGCATCGTTACCGAAAATATTCCGGACTTGACCCAAAAACTCGGTGTTGACGTACCCCCCGATGAAATTGGATTTATTGCCATGTTTTTGGTCCATGGTTTTGATGACGCCGTAAAACAGCGAATCGGATTAATTGTTGTAGCTCATGGACGGGGGACGGCGCAAAGCATGGCGGAAGTAGCCAATAATTTATTGGGGACGGATCATGTAAAAGCTTATGATATTCCGTTGAATAAGAGTAATGCAAAAACAGTGGAAGAACTGCAGGAACTGGTCTTAAGCGCCAATGAAGGCAAGGGCGTCATTTTGCTTGTGGATATGGGCTTTTTGGTTACAATGGAGAGCATGCTGACTCAAACCACGAATGTCCCGCTTAGAATTATTCCCAACGTCACCACGGCATTGGTACTGGAGGCCGGGAGAAGGGTATTGACAACCGAGGAATGCCTTGAACAGGCAGTCGACACTATTTATGACCTGTATGACGAATACACTCTTACGCTGAGACGGCGAAGACACTCACTGGTCGGCACGAAAGGGACTGTCCTGCTTACTTGCTCCAGCGGCGCAGGGGTAGCCGAAAAGATTAAAGAAATTTTACTGAGTCATTTTCCTGATGCCGGTACCATGAATTTTATAACGGCAGGCGCGATGAGTGACGTAAGATCCATTGCGGCAGAATGGGGCGGCAGCTTGCGGATGGCTGTCGGCAGTATGGATCCGAACTTGGGAACTGTTCCGTTTATACACGTGAGTGAGCTGTTTACGCCGGAAGGGCTTAGATATGCAGGCGTTTTATTAGCGCAAGGGGCAATCAGCGAAAGTCAGGGCGACCGTAACCAGTACTCAGAAAAAGAAGTGTTTATGCTGCTTGCGGGACAGCTCAATAAATTTGTAAAAACATTGCCACTGGATAAGATCAAATTGTGTTGTGAAAAATTGGTTGAGGAAATCAGGGACGGCCTGTTTGAAGGACACCTGTCCAAAGATACGGTAGTACGAATTTATTTACATGCCGCCTGTATGTTTGACCGCATTAACGCCGGAGACGCACTGCTGCCGCCGGAATGGGGCGAGCAGATACAGGCGGACCGCCGGCAGGAATTTCAACAATTAAAAAGGATATTGTGTGAAGCAGGCGCAGGTATAATGGTAGAAGTGCCCGATTCCGAAATATGCTACTTTTTAAGTATATTGCCGGATCGGCATCCGGCCGATAAGAATCAACATAACAACTAATTACTTTCCTTGTTCGGACAGTTTGTAAGCTAAAAAGGTGTCATCGCTTTGTCGTATTGCCGGAATTAATCTTCGACCGGCGAGGGCATACTAACAGCGTCGGTAAAAAAATTGCGGAGGTATGCCTATGCGCGCTATGGAATGTTGGGATGAACAGGTAAAAAAGATGGACGTCTGGGATATGGGGGCGACCAAGGCCGGCAACCTGCTGTTCGGCGTCCTGCTTACCCAGATGTTCCCCAAATTTTTTCTCCGGCTCAATCCTTGGCTGCTGGTGGCGACTATTGGCCTGCTGAGCTTGAAACCACTGCACAGTATGGTCAAACAGGATGAGGGAGAGTAACCCACGTTCCCGCATTCATCCGTTTCCATTTAAACAAACCAGCAGAGCAACGGACTTTTCTTGTCTGTTGCCCCGCTGGTTTGTTTTTTGCTTCACAGCAATGTGCCAAAAAGTGATTGTTTTGTAGTGCCAACTAGTCCCTATCAGACTCGAAAGGACGGTTCGACATCACTGAAAAATCCCTATTTTAGATTGATGACCTCTCCCCTCACGCTTTTTAGACCTTACCCGCGAGTCTCTTCATCTTAGTTGTCAATAACCTCCTCTCCGGGACACCCTATCAGCCATGAGGCATTATGAAAAGGAAGATTTTCTTTATATGCCGAACTGCATATTAATAATGTAGAAAAAAGGTTTTGATCTCAAGGAGAAACTACTACCTTTGCAGCTATTGAAAGCGCCATCGCCAAAAAATTCAATAAGATAATTAATTCTTTCAGCTTGCGCAATTCTCCAGCGAAGCGTTGCAGCTTAACTTTTACAAGGGCAAGGGGACAGGTGCTAATCTATCTTTTTCGGATAATTATAGTAGTGTTATTGGGAGGGAATGTATTTTATGCCGTTCAATAAAAATATGCAGGATTTTATGGTACAAAGCATGGAGGGTCTTAGACTCCAGCAGCAGGCACACAGTGAGGCTTGGGGGTTGGATAGGGTGGAGCGATGGGATGTGGACCTGGAATCGGGGACAATCAGCTTTAGTTTTAAGGATGGTACTGTTGCTATTGCTCCTGTGCAGGTAGTGGGAACCTACAATCCAGAAGACAGCACATTTCTCTGGGGCTGGGATCACCCATCAATACCCGAAGCGGTAGCTGAACACGCCAAACAGGTTTTGACGTTTGGCCGGGAACACCATATTGAGAACTTCATGACCCGTAAGGTAACCTGTACCGAAGCGGAGGCATGGGAATTTACTGCCGTGGCTGTCAGGCTGGCCGGAGCTAACGGAGGATATCGGGGTGATGCGGGAGGTCCGCTTGTCTATATGACCTTTGGCGAGGTAAGGTTACAGCGACAGAAGGAATGACCGGGAATAAAGGAAGTAATGAAAAGTGCAGCCACTTTCGGCTATGGGGAAAGAAAGGTTTATCAGTCATTTTGGGATTGATTTAGAGATGCAATGGAAGAAATGATTCAGCTTGATTAGAAACGCGGAGTCATTGTTTCGAGAAAAGCGCGGATATTCTTCGATAAATCCTCTTTTATTCTTAATCATCTGAGACTTGCTTATAACATGGTGATATACATGCTCTATAGAAAAAGAAATATGCTTGTGTAAAAACAAAGACTGTCGGCAGTTCATTTTGCCGACAGTCTTTGTTTCGAGCTTCTTATGCTTTCCATAGCACAAAATTGCTTCGGTATCTTATTCCTTCACCGCATTGGCAGCGATATTCAAAACATCCCAGGGCCGGGAAAAAGGCGGCGCGTAGAAGAGATCCAGCATTCCCAGTTCTTCTATGGTCATGCCGTTCCATACCGCTGTAGCCAGAACATTGGCCCGAAAGGCCGCGCCGTAACGGCCGGCTGTCTGGCCCCCCAGCAATTTTCGGGTTTCCTTGTGGTAAATTAATTTCACGAAAATGTCAGACTGGCCCGGCAGATAGTTGCTGTGGTTTTTGTCTTTGATAAAGACGCTTCCATAAGGGATTCCGGCTTTCACCGCATCTTTTTCCGTTATACCGGTGCGGCCGGCTTCGGCTTCCAGCACTCGGACCGCAGCGCTGCCCAGAGTTCCGGGGAATTGACTGTCTTTGCCCGCCAGGTTTTCCCCCACGATCCTGCCGATTTTATTGGCGGTGGTGGCTAAAGGAATGTACGCATTCTCTCCTGTGATGCGGTGAGGAACGGTGGCGCAGTCGCCAGCGGCGTAAATATCGGGAAGGTTGGTGCGTCCGGACTGGTCGATGATAATGGCGCCGTTTTTCAGCATGGCCAGACCTGTGTTCTGCAAAAAGGCAGTATTGGGTTTGACCCCAGCCGCCACAATCACCAGATCCGCCGGATATTCTCCTTTATCCGTCAAGACGCCGGCGGCTTGCTCCGCTCCGGTGACCGCCTTCACGGTTTCCTGCAGATGCAGGCTGATTCCGGCGGCGATGATCTCTTTTTCCAACACTTCGGTTATTTCCCGGTCAAACACATCGGCCATGATCCGCTCATCCAGCTGAATCAGCCTGACGTCTTTCCCCAGATGCATCATCGCTTCAGCAACTTCCAGGCCGATAAAGCCGGCGCCTACGATCACTACGTTTTTAACGGTCTGAGACTGGGCGGCCTGCTTCACAGCCAGGCCATCCTCCATGGTCTTCAGGGTAAAAACATTCTTTCGATGCAGGTTTTCTATCGGCGGTTTGATAGGAGCCGCGCCGGTGGCGATCATGAGCCGGTCATAGAATCGGGTTTCCTGCTCTCCGGTGTGGAGATTCCGGACCGTGAGGACTCTGACCGCCGGGTCCACCGCCAGCACTTGATGATTTGTCTTGACAGTAATGCCGCTTCGGGCAAACTGAGATACGGTCCGGGATATCATATAGCCGGTATCATCGAAATGATTGGCGAGAAAATACGGCAAGCCGCAAGCGCCAAAGGAGACAATCTCCGACTGTTCATAGACAATGATTTCCGCTTCCGGCGCCAGCCGCTTCGCTTTGGCTGCAGCACTGGCTCCGGCTGCTTCCGCTCCGACAATGACAATTTTCATGAGAATCTCCTTGCATTGGTTTTATTAGACTGCTTCTTCTTCCGCCAAAACCTGATTATAAACCTCCATGTTGGCTTCGCCTGTCGCTTTACTGGTCACTAAACCAGCCACCATGGAATCGCTGACGTTCAGCGCCGTACGCCCCATGTCAATCAAAGGTTCAATGGCAATCAGCAGGCCGGCCAGCCCAATGGGCAGGCCCATGGTGGACAGTACTACCAGGGCGGCAAAGGTAGCCCCGCCGCCTACGCCGGCAATGCCGAAAGAGCCAATGGCTACTACAATGATCAGCTTGACTAAAAAGCCCAGTTCCAAAGGATTGATGCCGACAGCCGGCGCCGCCATAACAGCCAGCATGGCCGGATACACTCCGGCGCAGCCGTTTTGGCCAATGCAGGTGCCAAAAGAGGCCGATAAGTTTGCGCTGGCTTCGGATACGCCCATTTTTTCCTGCAGAGTCCGGATGGTGAGAGGCATCGTACCGGCGCTGGTTCGGGAAGTAAAGGCAAAGGTCAAAACCGGCACGGCTTTTTTCACATAGGTCAGGGGATTAAAGCCGGTAAAGGCCAGGATCAGCAGGTGGATGATAAACATGGTGATCAGGGACAGGTAAGAAACAATGATAAATTCTACGAGGTTCATCATGGCCCCGAAATTGCTCCGGGAGATAAAGCCGGTCATTAAGGCCATCACTCCGTAGGGAGTCAGGCGCAGCACCAGCGCCACCATGCGCATGACCACGTCGTGGGCGGCGGTGATGATCTTGCAGAACAGTTCGGCGGATTCAGGTTTCTTCTTTTTTATGCCTAACACGGCAATGCCAAGAAAGGAGGCAAAAAATACCGTCCCCAGGGTGGCGCTGCTGCCTTGTCCGGTAAAGGCATAAAAGGGATTGTCGGGAATAATCTCGATCAACTGCTGCGGGATCGGTTTAGCGGTGAAAGCGCTCATTCTCTTTGCCACATTGGCCTGCGCCCCCATCTCGGCTTCACCCACCTGAATACTGCCGGCATCCAGCCCAAAGGCCAGAGAGTACCCTGCGCCTACTGCCGCCGCAACAGCGGTAGTGGCAATCAGCACGCCGATAATCAAGGCCCCGGTTTTGCCTAAAACCTTGGTATCCTGCAGATTGGTGATAGCGCTGGTGATTGATACTAAAATCAGCGGTATGACGATCATCTTCAAGAGCCGGACATAGCCCGAGCCAATGACGTTAAACCAGCTGTTGGATTCTTTAATAATCGCAGAATTTGCCCCATACACGCTCTGGAGAATAAAACCGAAAATAATGCCGAAACCCAGGGCTGTCAGCACCCGCGTTGCAAAGCTATAATGCTTGCGCTGCATGTGCCACAAGATACATACTAAGGCTAACATGCCAATGAGGTTAATACAAATTGCTACCGTTTGGTTCACTATAAATTCCTCCTTATGCCATTATAATAAATGACTATGAGGGATTCATTAAATAAATGCAATTATCCTGCTCAACAATCCGTTCCTTAAAAAAGCAGGTGGTTTAATGTTGCCGCCAAGCCTGAAGCCACGCTGTCAGGCTGGTATAGCCTTAATAAATTTGGACTCTATCATTAAGAATAGAAAACACGGTGACTAGAATAGTTTTTTTCCGGTTTCCTCCGGACAGGTTCCTAAGATATGCCTGATAAACTGCTGCGCTGCCCGACCCGAGCGCCCGGGGCGAGACAGTTCCCATTGCAGAGCCTGCTGTTTAAGTGTATCTGTTGATAAAGCCAGGGAATGCCTTTTGGCCAGTTCCTGGACGATGCGCAGATATTCCTCCTGATTGGGGGCCGGGAAGCTTAAGGTGATGCCGAACCGGTCAGATAAGGATATCTTTTCCTGAACTGTATCGTTGGCATGAATGTCCGGGGTTCCTTCCCGGTCGGCCCAAGTCTCCCGGATGAGATGACGGCGGTTGGAAGTAGCGTAAATGACCGCATTGTCCGGTTGACGCTCAACGCTGCCGTCCATAACGGATTTTAGGTATTTGTATTCGGTTTCCGCTTCCTCGAAAGAGATGTCATCCAGGAAAATGATAAATTTTTGGCTGCAACTGCGTAAGGCATCAATGACTTTATTCAGGCTTCGCAGCTGATATTTATTGATTTCCACCAATCTTAATCCGTCATGAAAATAGCGGTTTACCAAGCCTTTGACGCAGGAGGATTTGCCTGTGCCCCGGGCGCCTGTCAGAAGAACATGATTGGCCGGCTTATTGCCCAGGAAAGATTCGGTGTTTTTGATCAGGACTTCTTTTTGATATTCATAGCCAACAATGTCTTCCAGTTTAATCGCATCCACGTGTTTGACGCCTGAAAGGCCGGTTTCCTCATCCAGCCGAAAAGCCGCGAAACCGGCCATTTTACCGCAGCCGTGCAGGGTGTAATATTCGATCAGTTTGTCAGCCAATGCGTCAGGGGAATGCTGCGCCGACGCCAGCAGAAAATCACGAAGGCAGGCAAAATCCTGCCAGGGGTCAACCTGGGTAGGCGTGAAATCATCGATGCCATGAGCCTTGCCCAACTCAGCCAAGTCGGTATGTAAGAAGTTTTGCAGCACCGCCAGATCATGCAGCACGGCCTGGCGAAGCCCCGCACCGATCCTGCCGCGATTTTTCTGGACCGTGACGCTAAAAATGTTTTCATCCCTGGCCATCTGATAGATAAGATAACTTTGCGGCAAATTGCCTGCAAGGCCCAGGTTCTCCGCATGGGCAATCAGTGCTGCGATTAATTCATAAGGAGTATCCGGATGAGCCTGACCGGCTATCAGCGCCTACATTTTTTGGATCAGGCTGTCGGCCAGCAATTGGCGGTAGAGTACGAGATTCTGTAGAGTATAATCCGGTGGTGCCATGACGGACCTCCTCACGGTTGGTGTTTATTCAAAGGACAAGTGTTTAAAATATATTAAATATTATGTACAGTATAATGACGTTGTTGGTTAATGTCAATATAATTTGCAAAGTTATCTCTTGACAGGTACCAAAATGCGTGTAACAATGTATGCAAAATACAAAGTATTTAATGCAATATTGTTTTGTATAAGAGAGGGCATCTAGGGTTCCGCCGTTTGGGTCTGGACCGAGCGATGCTGAGCGCGGTTAGGATAGTCGCGCTACACCGTGGGTAGAAAAGACTCCGCGGAAAGTTTCTTGTTGCTGACGAGAAACTTTCCGCGGATTTTTCATTACATAAAGAAAGATAAGAAAGAGATAGGAGAGTCGGGCATGAAACAAACTGTTTCGATTTTGCTGCGCAAACAAGAGGGAGGTGTGGTACGGCTGGCAGGGATGCTATACCGGCGTGGTTATGAAATTGAACATTTATTGGTGGCGCCGGACCGGCAGGCGAATCATATGAGAGTCGTGGCTACTGTTTGCTGCGACCGGTTCGGGCCCGGTCAACTGCTGCGGCAGGTAGGGAAATTGATGGATGTCGTCACGGCGGAAGTTTTATAAGCCGGTTCGCCGGAAAAAGCAAAGAGGAGGAGGGTTCTTATGAGAAAATTGTATTACGACCAGGATGCCAACTGGCAAATCATGCAGGGAAAACGGGTAGCCATCATCGGCTATGGAAGTCAGGGCCACGCTCATGCTCAGAATCTGAAAGACAGCGGCGTAAAAGTGACGGTGGGGCTTTATGAAGGCGGCAAGTCCTGGGAAAAAGCCCAAAGGGACGGACTGGAAGTTGCCACTGTCAAACAAGCAACTGCTCAGGCTGATATCGTGATGCTGCTGTTGCCGGATGAAAAGCAGGCGGCTGTATACCGGGAGCATATCGGGCCGAATTTGCGGCCGGGAGCGGCTTTAGCCTTTGCCCACGGCTTTAATATCCATTATCAGCAGATTCAGCCGTCGGCCGGAATCGACGTATTTATGGTCGCTCCCAAAGGACCGGGGCATTTGGTGCGGCGGGTCTATCAGGAAGGCAAAGGCGTGCCCTGTCTGGCGGCTGTGCATCAGGACAGCAGCGGCAACGCCCATGACCTGGCCCTGGCCTACGCCCGCGGCATCGGCGGGACCCGGGCAGGCGTCCTGCAGACCACCTTTGCCGAGGAAACCGAGACCGATCTGTTCGGTGAACAGGCAATTCTGTGCGGCGGCGTGACCGAACTGATCTGCGCCGGATTTGAAACCTTAATCGAAGCAGGTTATCAGCCGGAATCAGCCTATTTTGAATGTATGCATGAAATGAAGCTGATTGTAGACCTGATGTATGAAGGCGGTATGGCGGCTATGCGCCACTCCATCAGCGATACTGCCGAATATGGCGACTATATGAGCGGACGCCGCGTTATCACCGAGGCCACCCGGGCTGAAATGCGCCGGATTCTGGCCGAAATCAAAGACGGCTCCTTTGCGAAACAGTGGATCCTGGAAAATCAGGCTAACCGGCCAAATTTTAGCGCGATGCGCCGGCAGAAGGCAGCCCACCCCATTGAAGTGACGGGCAGGGAACTCAGGGAGATGATGCCTTGGCTTCAAAGCAAATAAATGCGGGAGGAACGAGTCCATGCAGATGTCAGGCGGCAAAATTATCATCGAATGCCTGTTGCAAAATGGTGTAACCACTGTGTTCGGGTATCCGGGCGGGGCCACTCTGCCTCTGTATGATGCTCTGTGCGGCTCGCCCCTCAGGCATATCCTGCCGGTTCACGAGCAGGGGGCGGTCCATGCCGCTGACGGCTACGCCCGTTTGTCAGGGCAAGCCGGGGTCTGTATCGCTACTTCCGGCCCGGGCGCCACCAATCTGGTTACTGGCCTGGCCACTGCCTATATGGATTCTTCGCCGGTGGTGGCCATTACCGGTCAGGTGTCCACCGGACTGCTGGGAACAGATGCTTTCCAGGAGGTAGATATAACCGGCATTACCATGCCGGTCACCAAGCATAATTTCCTGGTAAAGCATATTGACGATTTGGCGGATACCATCCGCCAGGCCTTTGTCATAGCCACCAGCGGCAGGCCGGGACCGGTGCTGGTGGATGTGCCCCGGGACATCCAGGCAGCCCAGGGCCGTTGGGAACCCGTTGGCCGGGCGAAGTTTTTGCCTGAACAACCGGACCCGGCCGGCAGTCAAACCATATCCCGGATCGTGGAGATGCTGGCTGCGGCCAAGCGGCCGGTGATGCTGGCAGGCGGCGGCATCAAGACGGCCAACGCCTGGCGTGAAGCGGTCGCCCTGGCTATAAACAGCGGCGTGCCAACGGTAAGCACCTTGATGGGACTGGGGGTATTTCCGTCTGTCCAGCCTTATTTCCTCGGCCTGACCGGGTTGCATGGACATCAGGCGGCAAACTGGGCTGTCTATGAAGCCGATGTGATATTGGCGGCGGGCACCCGGTTCAATGACCGGGTTACCGGGGACCGGCAGGTCTACGCCAACGGCAAAACCGTCATTCACCTGGATGTTGACCCTGGTGAACTGGATAAGAATATCACCGCCGATCTTTCGCTGGTTGGCGACCTGCGCGGCAACCTGGCCCGATTGGCGGCAGAAATGTTGAAAAAGCCGCTGGCCATAGTTGACTGGCGGGACCGCATCGGCGCCTGGCAGAAGCAGTTTGAGAAAAATTATGACACAGGCCGGCTGAATGCCCCCTGGATCATGCGGCAAATGTCCCGCTGGACAGAAGGTCTGCCTGTTACCTGGGTTACCGATGTGGGACAGCATCAGATGTGGGCCGCCCAGCATCTGGATTTGAGCACTCCTAACAGCTGGATTTCCGCCGGCGGCATGGGGACCATGGGATTTGGCCTGCCGGCGGCGCTGGGAGCGCAGGCGGCCTGTCCTGACAGGCGGGTGATTTTGGTTGCCGGTGACGGCGGCTTTAAAATGACCGGGATCGAGTTGCTGACCGCCGCCCATGAGAAATTGCCCATTATCTGCGTTATTCTGAATAATAAATCCCTGGGTATGGTGCGGCAAATGCAGACTCTGTTCTATAACCGGCAGTACCAGGCAGTCGACTTGCCTGACTTTGATTTCATCGCCTTTGCTGAGGCCTGTTCCGCCACCGGTATCAAGACTTCTGTTCCGGACCAATTCCAGGCGGCCTTTCAGCGGGCTCTGCAGGATACCGGCAAACCGCATATTATCGTTGCTGATATTGATCCGGAGGATCTGGTGGAGATGATTTATCCCGATTCAGCGGTGAATCAATTTGTCCCGTTATAACTGCCGGTTACGTTTTATTAACAATAGAAAAGGGGGTTAATCATGCGCAGTGACATTGTAAAACAAGGTTCCACCCGGGCTGCCCATCGCTCGCTATTTTACGCCATGGGGTATACGCCTGATGATTTGAAGAAGCCGTTAATCGGGATCGTGAATTCTTTTAACGAGATCATACCCGGTCATTTTCATCTGCGGGATATTGCCGATGCGGTAAAACTGGGCGTGACCGCTGCCGGCGGCACGGCGGCGGAATTTCCGACTATCGGCGTCTGTGACGGCATTGCCATGGGTCATATCGGCATGAAGTTTTCTTTAGCCAGCCGTGAGATCATTGCCGATTCGGTGGAAGCCATGACTCTGGCCCACGGTTTTGACGGCCTGGTGATGATCCCGAACTGTGATAAGATCGTGCCGGGAATGCTGATGGCGGCTGCCCGTCTGAATATCCCCGCCGTTGTCGTCAGCGGCGGGCCGATGCTGGCCGGCCGCTACCGGGGGAAGGATATCGGCGTCAGCCAGGTCTTTGAAGCGGCCGGACTGTACGAAGCCGGCAAAATTGACGCCGCCGAGCTGGAACTGATCGAAAAAAACGCCTGTCCGGGCTGCGGCTCCTGTTCCGGCCTGTTCACAGCCAACAGCATGAACTGCCTCACCGAAGCCTTGGGGATGGCGCTGTCGGGTAACGGCACCATCCCGGCAGCCAATTTCGGCGCCCGGCGAATGTTGGCCAAACGCACGGGAGAACTGATCCTGGAATTGATCCGCCGAGACATTAAACCCCGTGATATCATGACGCAAAAAGCCTTTGCCAACGCCATCACTGTTGACATGGGGATTGGCGGTTCCTCCAACACGGCGCTGCATCTGCCGGCTATCGCCTATGAGGCTGGCATTGAATTGCCGCTAGAACTCTTTGACGCCATTAGCGCCAAAACCCCCTATATTACCAAAATGAGCCCCGGCGGCTCCCATCATTTGCAAGACCTGAACGAAGCCGGCGGCATCCCGGCGGTTATGAAGGAATTGTCCAAGTTGAACTTGATTCATACCGATGCGCTTACGGTAACAGGCGCAGTGGCAGACCGGATTCAGCATGCCGCCATAGAACGGCCTGATGTCATCAGGAGCGTAGAAGAACCTTATCGCCTGACCGGCGGCATTGCCATTTTAAAAGGAAATTTAGCGCCGGACGGCGCAGTGGTTAAAGAAAGCGCGGTGGCGGAAGACATGCTGGTATTTAACGGCGCGGCGCGGGTATTTGATTCCGAGGACGATGCGATTGAAGCCATTCAGGGCAAACGCATTCAAGACGGCGACGTGGTTGTGATCCGTTATGAAGGCCCTCAGGGCGGGCCGGGCATGAGGGAGATGCTGAATCCCACCTCCATGATTACCGGCATGGGGCTGAAAGTAGCCTTGCTTACGGATGGCCGTTTTAGCGGCGCCACCAGAGGCGCCTGTATCGGCCATATCGGCCCCGAAGCCATGTTGGGCGGTCCGGTTGGCTTGGTCAAGGATGGCGACCGGATTTTCATCGATATTCCCGGACGGTCGCTGCACGTAGACTTAAGCGACAGTGAACTGGCCGCGCGCAAAGCGTCCTGGGTAAAACCCGCCGCGAAAATTACCGCCGGTTATCTTGCCCGCTATGCCAAACTGGTGACAGCGGCGAAAAACGGCGCAGTTCTAAAGTAAAGAAGGCTGCCGCTTGCGTTACGGGAAGAGGTGTCGGGGGACGGGGTGTCGACACTTTATTTATGCTTTTAAAACAATCCCCCGATTAATTCCCGTGAGTCTTTCAATTTGCCGAATGGATAAATGATGTCTCTCTTTAAGGATCTTTATATATGTATTCCTTGTGTGAGGATCAAACTGCTGCAAATCGATTGCATTTTTCAAATGGCAGGCCTGCTTGATGATTTCTCTTGCCTGTTCATCCGTAAGCCGCTGCTTTCCCTCAGGGTCTATATCTAAGCATTCCTGATCGCTGTTTTCCCGGATATACTCGATAAATCGCTCTCTTTTCGGTTGATTGTCATCGCTGATCATATCCAGTAACAGATGGGTGGTGACTAAGGCTGCTTGCGTGACATATTCATGAAAGCTGCTCCAGGGATAGTCTTCTACTCGTTTTACCAGGCCGGCTTTTATAGGATTTTGATGGATATATCGCAGCACTGTTTGAAAATATTCATCGGTTTCTACCGGCTCACTCTTAAAGCGATCCTGAAACAGGTTACCGACTCTCTGATACTTCAGATTATACCAATAGACATAGCTCCCGCATAACCGGCGCATGACCTGCTCGAGCGGCTCGATTCCTATTTTGATCAACAGATGGACGTGGTTCCCCATCAGACAATATGCATAAATCCCATATCCGCTTATTTCTTTGTAGCGTTGCAGGATCTGGAGGAAGTAAGTACAATCTTCTTGGTCCTCAAAAATGGTTTGGCGGTTTATTCCTCGTATGATGATATGATAGATTCCGCTATTGCTCTTTTTTCTGGCTGTTCTGGCCATCATTTCACCCCGGGATCTATTTTAGGATACATCTTTCTCATTGTCAATAACCCCGTCCCCTGACACCGCTATATATATTATGAGCTCTGCATTCTATTGACCCATCCAGATCAGCTAGAGAAGGAGGGAATTTATAGTGCTGACAAATCCGATACAAGATTTTTATTCGCCATGGATTTATGCGCAAAATAAACTCTGGGAATCCGTGCTGGAGCTAGGAAAAAAACATCTTTATGAAAAGGGAAGCATAATTTTGGGCGGTGGCAAACCGGTTGATTATTTGTATTACTTGCATGCTGGGTGTATAAAGTTTTCCAAACTTACTGCCGATGGCGACGAAAAAATTATATGGTATATTGACAAAGAAAATATTTTTGGTGCAGCGCCTTTTTTTGACCGGCGGCCTATACGAGAGATGTGTAATATGTTGACGGCATTGGAAGATTGTGAAGTGTATACTTTTACGCGGGAATGCTTTAGTAAGGAGATTGTCGTTAAGCATCCGGAATTATTGGAGAATTTAATTCAAAGTATGGCGTATAAGATTTTTCTGGGGCTAAACCGCGGCGGAGACTTGTCTTCGTTACCAAGCCGAATTTGTAAGGTGCTGCATTACGTAATTGAAAGAGAAACAGAAGAGGGGCTTAGCGGTAAAAAAGTACGTTCAAAAGGAATCAATCAGCAGGAATTGGCTGATATTTTGGGAGTGCATAGGGTTACTCTGAACAATGCAATCTCTCAACTCAAGCGGGAAGGCGTAATCGAACATATGAGTAAACGGAGTCTGGTAATTAACGATATCGAGCGATTTCGCGCCTATGTGCAAGAACGAAAACTGTCTGAATGAACCGCCTGTCAAGTAGACAGACAAAAAAGAAAAAGTATGGCGTGAGAATGGATGTCCCCAGGGCATCCATTCTCACAAAAGGGGGGCGCATTGCACTTTTTTCAAAAAGCGTTTTGCGCCCCCTTTTTGCGTGTTTTGATTACTTATATGAGCCATTATTATGGAGCGCTAAAACTGGCGTCTTCATAAATCGGATAAACCCAGACACTGGTCCGTGCTCCACTAACAGAAACAAAAAGATCTACTTCGCTCTGGGACCATAAGCCAGTGACGGGATCCTGTTGGCGGATCCACGTTCTGTGCATCTCGTTGGAATCACTGAATATCGTGCCATCTATCATCATGCTTGAGGCTGTTAAAGTAACGCCGTCCAAGCTAGATCCCTCAGAAGCCGAATCCCATTGAGTTGAACGCTTTATATCGACAAGAATGGAACCGCCAGTAGAGCTTAGTGATAGTGATAATGCAGTTGTACTTGCGTTCTCTAAATGATAGACAACATTTCCTATAATTACATCAAAAGAACTATCAGCTGCAGATAAATCAAGGTTGAACACCGCAGTAGGCGCAATTCCACTTGCG
>NZ_AFGF01000134.1 GCF_000219125.1 Acetonema longum DSM 6540 | reverse complement strand
CGAAACCACTGAAAAAGTCTGAAAAGAACTGCAATTTTATGGTATAATATGGACAAGGAAACAAATGAGCTAGGCGGTGGTTGATGTGTTAAAACAACAGCCCAAGCAACTGAGCCTGTACTCCATATTGTACGAAAAAATCCCCAATGATCATATTTTAAAAGCAATTAACAACGCTGTTGATTTAAACTTTATCAACCAGCAGCTTGCCAGTG
>NZ_AFGF01000133.1 GCF_000219125.1 Acetonema longum DSM 6540 | reverse complement strand
GATACTCAAGGGAGTGTCGCCTTTTTTCATCGCCGCCTTGGAAAACCAAAGCGATAAACCTCGGGGTTCGGGGCAGAGCCCCGATCACGGATTATGAGACTTTGCGCTGTTGCAGCCTGTCTTCAAAAAACACCATCAATTGCCCTACTATGATGCCCCAATCTCGAATGGGCATACTCCATTTTTTGGATATTTCCTGAATGGACAAAAACACGGATTTTCTGATCGAATCATCGGTGGGATAGACGGTCTTGGTCTTGGTGTATTTGCGCAGCATCCGGTGGAACCCTTCTACCGCGTTGGTCGTGTAAATCAAGGTCCGGACGGGTTGCGGGTATTTGAAATAGGTGGACAGTTCGCTCCAGTTGGCATCCCATGATTTTAGAATCTGGGGATACTTTTTGCCCCACTTCTCGCGAAATTCCTCCAGGCGATACGCCGCATCATCCAGGGTCGGCGCGCCATAGACTCGTTTTAAGTCAGCCATGACCGGCTTGATGTCTTTATAGGGTACATACTTTGTGGAGGTGCGGATTTGATGGATCACGCACAATTGCTGTTCGGTTTTGGGGAAGACCGTCTCAATGGCGGTGGAAAAACCCGACAGGTTATCCCGGCAGGCAATCAAAATATCTTCCACACCCCGATTCTTTAACTCGTTGCAAATGGTCGTCCAAAAGCTGGCGCTTTCGTTTTCTGACAGCCACATGCCGAGGATTTCTTTGCGGCCATCCATACTAATGCCTAGGACCGAATACAGGCATTTATTGATGACCCGGCTGTCTTTGCGGACTTTGAAGACGATTCCGTCTAAAAAGACGATGGGGTAGACCGGGTCCAGGGGGCGGCTCTGCCATTCAGCCACAGCCGGCATAATTTTGTCCGTGATGCGGCTGATGAGACTGGGGGAGGCTTCTACGCCGTAGATGTCTCTGAGATGATCTTCAATGTCCCGGTTGGACATGCCTTTAGCGTACATGGCCAAAATCCTGGTCTCAATATCGTCGGTGCGGGTTTGGCGCTTTTCAATCACTTGCGGCTCAAAGGTGCCGTTTCGGTCACGGGGAACGTTGATTTCACTTTCGCCCCATTCGCTTTTCACGGTTTTTTTGCCGTAACCGTTACGGCTATTGCCGCTGTTGTTGCCTAAAACACTGTTCTTTTCATAGCCCAGGGGGTCGTCCATTTCGCCCTCAAGCATTTTTTCCAGGGCCCCGGCAAACAGGCTTTTGAGTTTGGCCGTCAGTTCGGCCGGATTGGCGCACTCTTCACTTAAAAGGGCGGCCAGTTGCATTTCTTTTTCGTTTAACTGTGTCATGGGAATCCATCTCCTTTTTATTCTGTATGGATATTATTCCCATTTACACGGTTAGAAAAACATTC
>NZ_AFGF01000132.1 GCF_000219125.1 Acetonema longum DSM 6540 | reverse complement strand
TTACGGCGGGGTCCAGTACGGTCTCGGGCTGCTTTTGGATGGCCTTTTGGTCGGCGTCCAGGGTGATGTTCTTTTTTGTGCCGGATTGAAGGCTGACTTTACCGCCGGCGCTGACGATGCCTTTGCGGCTGCTTTCTGTGTTTTCTACGGTGGCGGGAGGGGTATAGTCTATCGGGGTGGTGCCGTAGCGCCAGGTGCAGTTGTGGTGAAAGGTTCTGTGTTTTCTCCATTTGTAGCGGTGGGTGTCTGTGCCGGTGTCGGTGGTGATGCGGGTTCCCTGATAGCCGTAGTTTTCAAAGGAGGGGCCTTTGATGGTCAAATCTCCCCGGGCGGCGATGGTGCTGTAGCGGTTGACGACGGCAGCGTCCAGGGTGATGTCTTTTCCGGCCAGGATTTGGGCGGCGGCGGTTTCTTGCAGGATGGCGCCGGTTTTGATTTCCCGGGTGAATTGGCGGGTGGCGCTGTAGTAGTCGGGTTTGGGGAGGGGGGTGATGGGGGTGGAGTGTTTTTCGGTTTTTGTGGTCCAGCCGGTTTCAAAGACGGTCTTTTCGTTGGTGAGTTGCGCAGCGCTGATGTGGATGCTTCCTTGGCTCTGGATGCCGGAGGATTGGTTTAAGAGGCGGTTGTCAACTTTC
>NZ_AFGF01000131.1 GCF_000219125.1 Acetonema longum DSM 6540 | reverse complement strand
TATTGATTGTTCGAAGGGCGGTTTTGGAGGATTTACATTCTTCGGCCAGGTGCCTGGTAAAACACTTAACTCTGCTTTGCCATTGGAGGTAGGGCTTTGCTCTATTAAGCAAAATATTGCCAGGGTCTTTGCAAACCGCCTTACATTTAAGCAGTATGGAGTGATATGCCGAGGCAGGCCGGGCGGCAGACTGGCTTCAGAGGATTTTGAGTGCGCCAAGGCGTTTCACGCCGGGGCGCGTAATTTTTTCGTCGTGGGGGGGCAAGGGGGGATTCTTCGGGGTTTTTAGACGCGTGCGCCTGCGCCGCACGGCAGAAAACATAATTCCGGTCAT
>NZ_AFGF01000130.1 GCF_000219125.1 Acetonema longum DSM 6540 | reverse complement strand
TCAGAACCACCCGTAAAACGGGTGGTATGCTCCGCCCTATAAGGGCGTGCTACTAGCTGAGTCTCAAGACTCTCTGAAAAGTCCGCCAACCGCATAACTTTTCAGTCAGCCCCTAAAGGGGCTCTTTTTTATGACTTTTTTACAGGCTCACCCGTAAACGGGTCGATCAACTCCTTTAGAGTGAGTTGATCAGTAATTACATCCTCTTGCAGCTGTTCTCGGATGTATTTTGCGATTGCCTCTTTATTTCGTCCTACTGTATCCACAAAATACCCCTTACACCAAAAATGCCTGTTCCCATACTTATATTTCAAGTTCGCATGTTTATCAAAGATCATGAGCGAACTTTTCCCCTTTAGATACCCCACAAATGAGGCTACACTGATCTTCGGCGGTATACTCACGAGCATGTGTATGTGATCCGGACATGCATTGGCTTCCAAAATTTCTACCCCTTTGTACTCACATAATTTTCTCAAGATCACACCTATATCGGCCTTGATCTTTCCATATATTACTTGTCTTCGATACTTGGGGGCAAATACTATGTGATATTTGCAACGCCATTTGCTATGTGCTAAACTTTTAGTATCATCCATTGGGATGCGCCTCCTTTGTTACGTTATGCGGTCGGCAAACCTGCATTCATTGTAACAAAGGAGGCTGTTTTATTCCCCCCATAGCTATAAGCTTTTTGGAA
>NZ_AFGF01000129.1 GCF_000219125.1 Acetonema longum DSM 6540 | reverse complement strand
GCCATCAGATTATGTGGAAATCTGATGGCATTTTTTCAACTATATTGTGGGTGCAAAATTCGGCCAGACCAAACATATTCACTTAAGCTGCTGCTGAATCCGAAAAAAATCCTGCCAGGGGTCAGCGTCGCCAATCCTCCGGAGCGCTTCCGCCATATCGATACCATCGGGAGCCACCGTATCCAGTTCATCCCAAGCGAGGGGCATGGATACCTTGGCTCCTTTTCGCGCTCTCAGCGAATAGGGGGCAATGCTGGTAGCCCCTCTGCCGTTGCGCATCCAGTCAATGAAGATCTTGTTGGAGCGTTTGGCTTTTCTGACATTGCTTGTGTAACGGTCAGGCCACTTCAGTTCCATCACCTGGGCAACCCGTCTGGCAAAATCGTAAAACTTATCCCAGGCTACGGCAGGTTTTAAAGGTACGACCACATGGTACCCTTTGCCGCCGCTGGTTTTGAGATACGAGGTCAGGGAAAGTTCGGACAGCATGTTCTTCATATCCCGCACACCCTGGCGTACCCTGCTCAGATCCATTCCCTCGTCAGGATCCAGATCAAATACCATCAAATCAGGCTTTTCCAGCTCGTTGACACGGCTTCCCCAGGCATGAAATTCCAGTGTGCCCATTTGGGCTTCGGCAATCAGCCCGTGGGCGCTCTCGATATAGAAGTAATCTTCCATTTCTCCGCCGCTGGTAGAAATAGGAATGGTGACGATTCCTTGGCCGCCCGGACCGGGATGCTTCTTATAGAAGCAGGCCTGGGAGATGCCCTTGGGACAGCGTACAATGCTGAGAATCCTATGGCGCAAATACGGCAGCATACGCTCCGCCACCCGGACGTAATACCGGATCACATCCCCTTTGTTGATTTCAGCCTCTTCAAAGATCACCTTGTCCGGATTGGTGATCTTGATTCCCGCGACCACGATATTGTTGGCGTTTGCTTCCATCGGCCTCTCCATTTCCTGGACGAATGACGGAGTCCGGTTTTCATCCTCCGCCTTTTTCCTTTTTATGTCCCTGGGATCCTTATCCGTCCGCAGACCTTTGAAGCTTGCCTGCCTTAACAGATTATCTTCGGTCCATTCGGCAAATTTGATTTCCGCGACCAGTTCAGGTTTCAGCCAGGTGATTTTCTCATTCTTTCTGGGTTTTGGCGCGAGTGGGAAAGGGGCTTTTATTCTTTTTATGCCCGCAAATTTTTTTTCAAGTTCTTTCACGTCCGTTTCACTCAAGCCGGTACCGGCACGTCCGCTATAGACGAATTCCCCGTCTTCATAAACGCCCAGGAGAAGGGAACTTACCCCGCGCGTTTTTTTATCGGAAAGGGTATATCCTCCGATGACAAATTCCTGCCTTTGATCGCATTTCAGTTTGATCCAGTCGCCATTTCTGGCTCCGCTGTAAGTAGAATTGACCTTTTTAGCGACGATTCCTTCCAGACCTGCCTCACAGGCCGCAATCAAGCTTTTCTTGCCGTTTCCCCTGATATGCCGGCTATAGTGGAGATTTTCAGGAACATCCTTCATCAAGGCTTCCAGCGTTTCTTTCCTGTCAATCAGGCGGTTGCCCCGGAGGTCCTTGCCGTCCAGCGCCAAGAGGTCAAAGACGATATAGGTCAGACTTTGGGCCTGGCGATTTTTCAGATGATTTTGCAGAGCATGAAAATCCGTCCTGCCCGCTGCATCCGTGACGGTCATTTCGCCGTCCAGAACCATCGCCCTGCCATCGGCCCAATCGCTGAGAGAATAGGCGATATCCGGGAACCGCTTAGTATAATCTTTTCCGTTTCTAGTGATGAGCCGAACGCTGTTGCCTGCAATATAAGCCAGTATCCTGTAGCCGTCGTACTTCAGCTCATAGAGCCAATCCTCGCCTTCAGGAATCGTACGGCCCAATCGGGCCAGCTGCACCCCGGTACTGCCGAAGGGGTTTGGCGTAATCTTTTCGTCTTCCCCTTTTTCAATTTCCGTCATGGTGCGTCCGGTTCTGATGCTGGTGGTAGACAAGGGAATCCCGTCTCCGGTTTGGGCATACTCATCTTTCTCTTTCAGCAAAAGCCAGTTAGCCTTCGTTTCGCCCGGTTTCCCTTTTAAGCGCACCAGAGCCCATTTTCCCTTCAGCCTTCTTCCTTTCAGCACAAACTTCAGCATACCTTCCTGGAGCCCGCCATCCACATCACCATTGGGTTCCCAGTACCCTTCATCCCAGATCATGACGACTCCGCCGCCATATTCCCCTTGGGGAATCGTCCCTTCAAAGTTCCTGTATTCCAAAGGATGTTCCTCAACCTGTACGGCAAGCCTCTTATCACGAGTGCTGTAAGAAGGTCCCTTGGGCACCGCCCAACTCAACAGGACTCCCTCCCATTCCAGGCGGAAATCGTAGTGATCTCTGCGGGCCAGATGATGCTGGACAACAAATCTCAAACCCGCCTGAGCGGCTTCTGCCTTGCCTTCCGGTTCCGAGGTCCTGGCAAAATTCCTTTTCCGGTTGTATGCGTTGAGTTTTTCAGCCATAAAATTACACCCGGCGCCTTCTCCCTTTGGGCCTTCTCGGGCGCACCTCCGGGATTATTGTTTCCAGTTGAATGACAAGTATCCGCCGGCTTGACAACCTCTAACTACCTGGGGCGAGCGTTTTTTAATTGATCAAAAGATAAATTTTCTGATTCTGCTGCATAATAACCGTGTGATTAAACTCTTTACAGGAGGCTGCACATGTTATTAACCGTGTCAGGTATGCCCGCTGAGACCGAAATCCAAAAACTGCTTACTTCCGCACACATGGAAGAGTGGCTGCAGCATGACTTGTTCCATCTAAGGTGGTGGCTTCTGTTAGGTCTGTCCATTTTTGTGGTTGCAGTCTGGTGGAAGCTTCTTGACAAGCGGCGTCTTCCCGAAATTATATTGTATGCGGTGCTGATGATGTTAGTAATGATGGGTGTAGACGAATATGGCGAGGAATTGACCTTATGGAACTATCCCTTCGACCTACTGCCGATATTTCCGGTCATAACGGCTATAAACTTATGGATTTTGCCTCTGGCATTTTCGCTTGTTTATCAAAACTGCAGCACCCGGAAGAGCTTCGCCTTGACTACCGTACTGGTGGCCGCCTTCATTTCATTTGTCTTTGAGCCTGCCTTGACTTGGTGGGGCTATTATCAGTTGCTTAAATGGCAATATTACTATAGCTTTCTGGTATACCTGACTGTGTCTTTTTTTATCAGGTGGATAGTCGTCCGAATCTCCAGCATTGGAAAAAAGGCAAAGAAGCAGCCCTGTTAAGGAGGCGTGGATATTGACGGATTCAGGTGTCGCAGCCGCAGTGGAGCTTCAAAAACTGTTGACCAATATGCGGATTGAACAGTGGCTGCAAGATGATGTTTTTCATTTTCGTTGGTGGTTATTGCTAGGTCAATTTGCCTTTTCCGCTTTTCTTTGGTTCAAATTGGTTGATAAGTCACGATTCCCCGAGATGGTGCTTTATATGGGATTCATAACGATAATTACCTTAGTTCTTGATGAATTGGGCGAAGAATTATCTTTATGGGATTATCCTGTTGATCTAGTACCGATATTTCCGCCATTGACCGCAGTTGATCTAGCCAGTTTGCCAATAATCTATACACTGATTTATCAATATTTCGGGACCTGGAAAAGTTTCTTTTGGGCCACTCTAATAATGGCAACAATATTCTGTTTCATCTTCGAGCCAATTTTGGTATGGGGTGGCGTCTATCAAACACTTAAGTGGAAGTATTATTACGGGTTTCCGATTTATGTGACTATGGCACTATGCGTCAGGTGGATGGTTAAAATGATTTATGCCATTGCCGAGGGAGCGGAAGAAAAAAAATGACCCTATACAGAACTACCCGGCCAACACCTCAAAACACTGGCTTTCACTTCATTTAAGCCATAACGTCTTTATATTCTATTTATCCAATCAGCTTTAACCCAACGGCGGAGCCAAGCACAACAGCAATGGAAATAATCCTTGATAAACTTCTGGGTTCACCATATACAAACATCCCCAGTGTTGCTCCTCCCGCAGCTCCAATTCCAGTCCACACCGCGTAAGCCGTTCCCATGGGCAGTGTCTTCATAGCAAGTGCTAGAAATAAAAAGCTTAGGCTAAAGCTAATGAATAATAGGACAAACGCTTTCCAGCTGCGGTCTTGGTGAAGCTTGTTGATCATAGCTACCCCCATCATTTCGAAACAGCCTGCCATTATCAGAAATAGCCAATCCATATTATAGCACCTCCTTTTCTTGCTCATTGCTTAACATCTTAAGACTGATTACACCGCTCAACAGTAATACAATTAAAGCGAGCTTAGCGGGTATGACAGGGGCACCGAACAATATAATCTCTGCCAGTACGGTTCCCGCTGTTCCAAGTCCGACGAAAACAGCATATACCGTCCCAACGGCAATGTCGCGCCCAGCCATAATTATCAGGTAAAAACTTATAATTATGGCAATGATTGTTCCTCCCCATTCCAAGAAACCTTCTGCATGCTTCATACCAATCACCCAGCCCACTTCAAAAAAAGCGGCGATAACAACCGATATCCAAATTTTGTTCATATAATTTTACCACCCTTCTTCGTGCTAAAAATACCGACAAAAAAATAAAGCCCGGGAAAATAAGCTACCCTATTGTAGCCATTCTCCCGGGCTTTTATCCCTCCGTGCTGCAGTCCGCAGACTGTTGTTTTCTCTCGGACCAGACCAGCAAACTGCGGAACCCTAGAAAACAATTTATTACATTATAAAGTAATTATACACAATTACTTTGAGTTGTCAAGAATTCCTGCAGATTATGATTTTCATTGCCTTTTTAACCTTTTATCCATTCCAGTCCAGTATAGCTGATCCGGAGCCTGTTTTAAGATTTCTAATCCGCTTCTTAGTTCATTTAAGTAATTTGCAGACGGTAGTACAATACGCAGATATTGACCGGATGGAGCGTGGCCGTTAAAGATGATTGAAATAGATAACGTTTCAGTTTCAACTTGTACTCTTTCCTGCTTTATCTGCCTTTGGAAGGACGAGCAGGGCGCTGATCAGTGTAAGCAGCAGGAGTACGATCCCGGAAATAAAAAACCACAATGATACTCCCCTGCTTTCGGCAATCGGCCCTGCTATGAGCAATCCCAAAGGCATAGTCGCTGAACTGAGGCTCCCGATCAGAGAAAAAACACGTCCCATCCGATCCGGAGCAATGGTTTCCTGCAGATAGGCGATATAGGGAATGTTATACAGGTTGCTGCTGGCTCCGAGCAGCGCGCACAACGCCGCGAACCCCCAGAACCAGACCATCTCCGAAGGCAGCAGACCACATAGCAATGAGGATGTCCCCATGCCCAAAAGTCCCAGATGGATAACCGGAAACTTGTTTTTGATGGTGCCGAACTTTCCCAGGAATATGGCGCTGAGCATCATGCCCATCGCATACCCAAAGTTGACCATGCTGGCATGCCAAGCGTCGGCTCGGAAATAGTCACTGGTCATAAGTGGATAAAAAGTGGACAGAGGTGCGTAAAACACCATGCCGAACAGCGTGGCCGCCGTCACGACAAACAGCTTTCTATCCTGGCAAATAGCCACCGCTCCTTCTGTCATTTCGTCGAGAAAGCGCGTCCTTTCTTTTATATGCCGTTCAGGATCTGGTATTTTAACAAGAGCCACCATGGCGCTGGCGACAAGTGCGCCCACCAAATCGGACAGCAATATGATCCAAAGGGGCAAGACGGTATACATGGCCGCGCCCAATACAGGCCCCAGCAGAAAGGCGCCCGACTGCATAAACTGGCTCCATCCGTTGGCACGCACCAATTCCTGCTGCGGCACCAGCATGGGTACTGCGGCTTGAATGGCCGGGCTGTGAAACACATTTCCCACCGCCCTGATGCCCAGCACCACACAAACTGACCAATAGGGGGGATTGCCAAAGAGGAAGAAGAAGGCGAAAACAAGGGCCACCAGTCCAATGAAAAGGTCTGCCGCTATAATGACGGTTTTTCGGTTGAGGCGGTCGACCCACACGCCTGCAAAGGGGCCGAGAACCAACTGAGGTAAAAAGGCAAATACGCCCGCGATTGACATCATGATAGGCGACGCCGTTTCACTGGCCAGCCACCAGATTAGGGAAAACTGCACGGCGGCGCTGCCTATGAGCGATACCGTCTGCCCGCCGGCTATGGTGAGGAAATCCCGCTTCCACTTATTCTGTTGGTTTTTGTTTTTCTTCATAAGCATTTCTCTAGATTCAGGTTATAGTTTTGGGGCTGTTTTGAACGGACGGGGGTTCCGTAAAAATTGCTGTTTGGCTGCATTTGCCCGGTAAGGAAGAAACCGAATAGTGAATTACTTTTTAGCCCTGACGTATTCAATGGCTTCCTTTCCACTTATGTGCTCGATGTCAATTGCAATAATATAAGATCGCGTACATCCGCGTATTTCCTTATGTTTGGCTTCTTCCGGCTGATCTCCCGAATACTTTTCAACTAAAGCTTCAAAAGCTCCTAGCCATTCATCACCTTCTACAATTCTTGCTTTTCCAAAAGCAATGGCGCTACGAAAATAAGTAGTATATTCTTCACTTACTATCGTATCTTCATCGATTACTGAAAAAGATACCTTTGGGTTTTTCGTAATAGCATCGATTTTATGTCCAGCTTTGGCTGAATGAAAATAGATTTTCCCATTGAAATAGACATAGTTAAGTGGAACTGCGTAAGGATAATCTTCATCGCCTAAGCACGCCAGGACCCCATTAGCGCATCGATCCATTACAGATCTGGTGTCCTCCATAGATAATAATTGCTTACCTCGTCTCATTTCCCTAAACATTAGCCCGACCTCCCTCTTTCGTATTAACAAATATAGTCCAAGAAATAAAGCCTGGGAAAAATAAGCTGCCCTAACAGCCATTCTCCCGGACTTTTATTCCTCCGTGCTACATTCCGTAGACTGTTGTTTTCTCTCGGATCAGCCAGTAAGCTGCGGAACCCTGGAAAACCACTTATTACATTTACAATATTATACACAATTACTTTTCATTGTCAAGAATCCCAGAAACATTGTGTTGAATGTTTAAATTGTGTAGATTGCAATATCAAATGCAACAGTTACAGAAAGAAACCAGAATAAACTTATTGGATCATTAAAAGTTCTTTTTCAAAGCACTCTTGTGGGGTCTTGTAGCCCAAGATTTTGCGGGGAAGTTGATTGCACCATGCCTGAACCCTCTGCAATGTTGCTGGAGATACAGCACGAATGGATCTCGCTTTAGGAATAAACCGGCGAATGAGTCCATTATGTCTCTCGTTGGTTCCCCGTTCCCAGGCTGAGTAGGGGTGGGAAAAATAGGCTTTACTGCCCCATTGCGCTAGCCGTACAGCCAAATCAGCAAATTCAGAACCATTGTCCGCCGTGATACTCTTAACTATTTGTGGGAAGAGATTCCCAAACCGCTCCTGTAAGGAGTTTAGACACTGACAGACCGATTGACTTGTCTTATCAGGTAACTGCAACAGGAGCATGTGTCTTGTTTTGCGTTCGACTAAGGTTAATAGGGCGTGATCATTGGAACGTTTGCCAGATACCGTATCAATTTCCCAATGACCAAATTCATCTCTTTGTTCCACGTCCTTTGGGCGTTGTTCGATGCTATCCCCTAAAATCCGTTTGTTTTTACGCTGGATGTGGCTCTTCCCCTTGCGCCGAACCTTAAGAGCTAAATCTATGTTGCGTACCGGCAGAAACCTTCGATCAATATAGTTGTATAGCGTCTTAGTCGAGACATAGGCCTGACCATGGTGCTTGGGGTGATTTTTATAAACCCCTACGACCGTATCAGGAGACCATTTATCCTTTAGCATCTTGGTTTGTGCAAACTGTAAAAATGCTTCTACCTCTGCCAGCTTGTATTTGGGCTTACAAGCAGAGCGTCTTTTCAGATACATTGTTTGTCCGGTCTCGGGAAAATAGGCCTGATAGGAGGTTAAATCGGATCGTAGCTGCGTAACGGTTCCTCTTTTTAGTTCTCGAGAGATCGTGCTGGGGTGGCGATTGAGTTGCCGGGCAATGTACCGCAGGGAGTGCTTTTCCTGTAAAAGCGCCTGCATTCTTCCCCGCTCATAAGGGCTTAGGTGTTTGAAAGTTCGTGCGGATGTGTTATCATTGCTAGTAACAGTCATAGCTTGAAACCTCCGTATGATTGGGTTTGGTCGCTTTAATCATACTCGGTTTCTTTCTTTGGCTGTTATCTTTTTATCTGTTGCAGTTCATTTTACAATGAACCAATGTTTAAATTGATAAGCTCAGTATTGCCCAAGATTTTAATTTTCGGTAACAAACGCGGATCACGCAGGCATACCTGACAGGATTTCTACGTATCCTTCCGTCCCGTTTACCCGGATTCGTTGATCATTGGTTATACGATTTGTTCCCCATGATAACATTCACCGCCGGCGTCAGGCAAAATACCGTATCGTTCCGTCCAGAGCGTTTTGTATTTGATTGCCTGGGCATGGATGCTGTCCATCCGCTCCGGCACCTGACGGATCACTTTCGCCGGAACCCCGGCAACCAGGGAGTGCGGAGGAACAATCTGGCCTTCCCGGACTACGGCGCCGGCTGCAACGATGCTGCCTCGGCCAATCACAGCGTTATCCAACAAGATTGCCCCCACGCCGATCAGACAGTGATCCTCAATAGTAGCCCCGTGTATCACCACATTATGGCCTACCGTCACATAATCGCCGATAATGCAGGAAGAGTGGAGAACGCAATTGTCCTGTACATTAGAGTATTTCCCCAGCTCAATCCGATTGACATCACCGCGTACAACGGCATTAAACCAGATGCTGCTGAATTCTTGCATTGTCACTTTTCCTATCACGCCTGCTCCTTCAGCGACAAACGTTTTTTCATCCCTTATCGGTTCTGTGCCTTCAAATTTCATGCCGTCCCCTCCGATTATAAAATTATGAATGGCCGTCAATATAAAAATCAATCTCGTTATTTTTCACGTTGCTTATACTATGCACTCCTTATTTCTCAATCTTTTACTCTACCTATTGTAGCACGATAATAATTCGGTTAAAATCGAAGTATGAATGTCATGGATGGAGGCGGCTAAATGCTAAACCCTGATCTTAAGGAAATCACCGCTCTCATTGGTGATCCCTCGCGTCTCGCGATGCTTCTTAATTTGCTTGGCGGAAAAGCCCTCCCTGCAGGCGAACTGGCACGTTCCGCACGGATATCACCTCAGACGGCTAGCACGCATCTCGCTAAAATGGTAAAGGGAGGTCTCCTGGTTCAAGAATCTTTCGGTCGGCACAAATATTTCCAACTTGCAAGCAGTGAGGTTGGACACGTTTTGGAAGCTCTTCACACGATTGCACCTTCCAAACCCGTTCAATCACTTCGCGAATCCAATGAAGCACATGCTTTACAGTTTGCCCGTACCTGTTATGACCATTTAGCAGGTAAAATCGGTGTTGCCTTGACAGATAGGCTACTTGAATTGAATTTCATTGAGAAATCAGGCAAAGAGTTTACATTAAGCGCAGCCGGCAAAGCAAGACTGCAGGTTTTTGGCGTAGAAGTCGAAAAAAGCCAAAAGAGTCGGCGTTGCTTTGCATGTCAATGCTTGGACTGGAGCGAACGCCGGGTTCATTTAGCAGGCAGCTTAGGAGCATCACTTACGAGACGCTTGTTTGAACTAAAATGGATAGAAAGATTACCCAATGGTCGTGCCGTGCGCATAACCGACGCAGGTATCAAGGGATTATTCGAGGAGTTTGGGTTAAGTGTAATCGCTGAACAGTAATACCTTAACCCCAGGAGTTTTCGTAAAAAGGACCCAAAGCAGTTGATG
>NZ_AFGF01000128.1 GCF_000219125.1 Acetonema longum DSM 6540 | reverse complement strand
AAACAGGTCCGTCCCTTCTGTCGCCCTTTCGTCCAAATCTCAACGCACCCTGGCAATTTTCCATCAGGATATTCCTGTAGCCCGATTCATGATTTCTTGTGCCTGGGACGTATTCAACCCGGATTGCCTTGCATCAACAACGACCGTTTATGCGCCCTGTTCAAAACCTTCCTGTATACGTTTCATCCCTGTATTTGTATTCGGGTTTGCTGCGGAGCGAGCTTGGGTATCGTCTTGTTTCTGTCTTGCCAAACAACAAGGCAACGAACTGATTTTGTCCGTTTTTCATACGAGTTTATTTAGTCCAAGGTCTAATGTCAATGACTGTTCCCTGACTCACACAACATTGAAAATTGTTCTATTGGCACTATGCCACCATAATCATCATCCACATAGATTCCTTTTAAAAAATTATCTTGACCCAGTATTTTTTTCATTAACTTTTCTGATGTATATGTCATCATAATAAAATGCGGATTTTGAAAAGGTATTTTCTTTAGTTCTTCTATCTTGTAATCTTTAATTAAGTCTTCTACATACTCATAAAAAACATGTTCATCTCCGTAATCGACAACAAATCTATTTGGACTTAAATCAGTAATTTTGTTCTCGCCAAAATGTTTTATTTTGCGTACTGAATTAATGTCCAAATCTTCATTACCAATTAAAATAACCCATTGCATTTTATTCTCCCTTCTTTTTACTATATGAGTTTATTTTTTACCTAAATAATTTAGCAAATCTTCTTGGTTTGTAAATACCTTAAAACCTTCCTTTTGCAGCCCTTTAACCACCGCTGCGCCTGAATTTTGATCTGGCAGATAAACAATGACTTCTTTATTTGTACTGGAGGCCGTATTAATTGCTTGACTCGTAGATCCTTTGCCTCCGCCTCCTTTAACTTGTATTATCGCATTATCAAGCTCAATATCATAATCCGTTAATGGTGTTCCATCTGGTCTATAGACTTTTTTATTTACATCCACGACTTTACCTGGATATTTCGCTTCAATTGCATTTGCAGTTTCACCTACATATTTATCTGCGGAAGTGAAAGTTCTACCCA
>NZ_AFGF01000127.1 GCF_000219125.1 Acetonema longum DSM 6540 | reverse complement strand
TCCCATCTCAAAGCGTGGTTTATCTACAATTTTATATAAGTCGGACTTTACTCTGAATATATCTTTTCCATACTGTAGGACTAAGTATCCATCCACTTCATCAATACATTTGAATACCTTCCCATGAGGTGACAGTTTCTTGAAATTATCAAAGTCACTTGGAAATATTAGATGTTCACCCTCTTCTAAAAACCATGGATAAAGCCCCCATGAATCTTTATATTTACTCAAAATATCACAACCTTTCTAAGTAGTGCCCTTACTGACCATAAGGTACATATCCTTGAAAGTTTTTAGAGAATACATTAGATGGCAATTTACTAAATGCATTTTGTGCAGCATCTAAAGAACCATTTCCTGGCTTGAAGTGACCACTCGCATTATCAATTTTATATATCTTTCCGCCACGAATCTCAACAATTCCTGCTGCCTGTACTTGAGGATTAGAACCGCCAACAAGTGTAGGATGTGGCATATGTTGACCAGCACGGCTCCCAATTATGATATTTCCTTGAGTGTCAACAACATACATATACTGACCGTTGAATTTAGAATTACCCACATAATTTGAGCCTTCTTTAATCAACCCATTAATATTCTGTGCTGTAGGATTTTTAATATATGAGCCATTCTTCAGTACTCCTGCTGCTTCATCCGCTGCCTGCATCGCTGGGTCTACATTCCAAGTAGCCTTAACC
>NZ_AFGF01000126.1 GCF_000219125.1 Acetonema longum DSM 6540 | reverse complement strand
TTGGTATTTACCAAGTCTTTTTTGTTATTTTTCATTTCTTTCGGTTTCATCTGCATCCAAAGCTTTATCCCGTATCTCTTGAAGTTCTTCCCGGGTAAAGTTATAGGTGTCGGCGCAAAAATGGCAGGTAAGCTCGGCCTGCCCTTCTTTGATCATGTCGTTTAACTCATCTCTACCGAGACTAATCAGGACCCTTTCTACCTTTTGCCGGGAACATTGGCAGCGAAATGACAGCTCGGTTTGTTCGTGCAGCGACAGAGGAAATCCCTCAAAGACACCGGCCAGTATATCGGCCGGCGTCTTGCCTTCGGCAAACATCTGGCTAATGCTCGGCAATCGATATACATTCTCTTCCACAGCAGTTATGACCTCTTCTTGCGCTCCGGGCAATGCCTGCAGCATCAATCCGCCGGCAGCAATCACTGACAGGTCTGTATTCACTAATACTCCCAGTGCCAATAATGAAGGAGTCTGTTCGGATGCCGCCAGATAATGGGTCAGGTCCTCGGCAATTTCACCGCTTACCAATTCCACGCTGCCGGTAAAAGGGTCTTTTAGGCCGGTAAAACGGGTAACATACAGGGTTCCCTGACCAACAGCCTCTCCTACATTCAGTTTGTTGTTCTTGAGAGGCAGATCCACTCTAGGATTTTCCACGTAGCCTCTGACGCTGCCATTAGCACCTGCATCGGTAACGATCTTGCCTAATGGCCCGTTGCCTTGAACCCTGATGGTAATGCCCTCATCATTCTTCAGATTGGCAGCCAGTAACAGGCTGCCGGTCATAGTACGGCCAAGAGCTGCGGTCGCTATGGGGAGACAGTTATGCCGCTTTCTTGCCATTTCAGTAAGATGCGTCGTGACTGCAGCAAAGGCTCTCATCCCGGGAATTGTGGCCTTAGTAAGATGATCTTGCAAAACAAGCCTCCTGTAAAAAATAAATATTACATATATTTCCAGGAAATATTATCCTATTGTTTTAATTAAATTAGCCATTTCGATCGCTGCCATGGCGGCATCAGATCCTTTATTGCCTGCTTTAGTGCCGGCCCGTTCAATCGCCTGCTCAATATTTTCAGTGGTCAGCACCCCGAAAATCGTTGGCAAGCCGCTGCTCATGCCCACATGGGCCACTCCTTTGCTGACTTCGGCGCAGACATAATCAAAATGCGGCGTGCTTCCCCGAATGACTGTCCCCAGACAAATGACCGCATCATATTTTTTGCTGGTCGCCATTTTTTGCGCAATCAGGGGAATCTCAAAAGCACCAGGAACCCAGGCTACATCAATGTTATTCTCAAGAGCGCCGTGACGATGCAACACGTCCAACGCCCCGCTCAATAACTTGTTGGTAATAAATTCATTAAACCGTGCCACCACAATCCCGAATTTTAAATCAGCCGCAATCAGCTTACCTTCAAATGTTGCCATTTTATATTATACCTCCTCAGTCTGTTTTAATAAGTGACCCAGTTTGGAGCGTTTCACCAACAGATAGCGTTTATTATATCGATTGGATTTGATTTCAATAGGAATCCGGTCAGTGATGGTCAATCCGTAACCCTCCAGGCCGGCCCGTTTTTTCGGGTTATTGGTCAAAAGACGGATACTGCTCAGCCCCAGATCCGTCAGGATCTGAGCGCCGATACCGTAATCCCGCAAATCGGGCGGAAAGCCCAGCAAGACATTAGCTTCCACCGTATCTTTTCCCTTATCTTGCAAAGCATAGGCTCTGATTTTATTGGCCAGGCCAATGCCCCGACCTTCCTGGCGCATATATAAGAGCACGCCAAGTCCTTCGGCTTCGATGCGCTGCAGGGCTAAAGCCAATTGTTCGCCGCAATCGCAGCGCAAGGAGCCTAGTACATCACCAGTCAGGCATTCGGAATGCACCCGGACTAATACGTTGCTTTTACCGGCCACATCGCCTTTTACCAAAGCCAGGTGGCATTGTTTATCCCCTACGCTTTCGTAGGCAACTACCCGGAAAGTGCCATATTTGGTGGGCAGCAGCGCTTCTTCGACCCGGGTCACCATTTTTTCGTGAACTTTGCGATAGCGGATTAGTTCAGCAATCGTGATGATTTTCAGATTATGCTTTTTGACGAATTCCTTTAATTGGGGGACCCGGGCCATGGTGCCGTCTTCATTCATAATTTCGCAGATCACGCCGGCCGGATATAGGCCAGCCAGTTTCGCCATATCAACCGCCGCTTCGGTATGGCCGGTCCGGCGCAGCACTCCGCCATCGCAGTAGCGCAGCGGAAAAATATGTCCCGGGCGTCTGAGATCACTGCTTTTAGTGTCCGAATTCAAGATGGTCTGCACGGTTTTGGCCCGTTCAAAAGCCGATATTCCTGTGGCCGTATCTTTCGCGTCCACAGAAACAGTGAAGGCAGTACAATGCCGATCAGTATTATGGGCCACCATTGGCCCAATATCCAACTCATCCAGCCTTTCCCCTATAATAGGCATGCAGACTAGGCCCCGGCCATATGACGCCATGAAATTAATGGCATCAGGCGTTGCTTTTTCTGCAGCCATCAGCAGATCGCCTTCATTTTCCCTATCTTCGTCGTCTACCACCACAATCATCTTTCCTTGACGGATGTCCTCAATCGCTTCTTCAATCGTACTAAAACTCATTTGTCTATTACACCCCTTTTTATTCCAGAACATGCTTATCTAAATTAAATAAGAAAGCCGTGTTCGGCCAGAAAATTCATGTTAATTCTTCCTGACTTTCCTGTCTCTCGGCCGGTTCTTTCCATATGCTTGCCCAGCGTATCCACTTCTATATTCACCGCGCTGCCGATCCCCTTCACGCCTAAGGTAGTTACAGCATAAGTATGGGGTATCGCCGAGACGGCAAACCAATTGCCGGCGCACTCAACAATGGTTAAACTAATGCCGTCAATGGCAATGGACCCTTGGTTTACAACATAACGCAGGAGTTCCGGCTGGGTTTGAATACGGAAAATGACCGCATTATCGTCTTTGGCCACACTGCGGATATAGCCAATGCCGTCTATGTGTCCGGTTACAATATGCCCCCCCATTCTGTCTCCCAGCCTTAATGTCCTTTCCAGATTGACCGGATCTCCCGGTTTGAGGAAAGCTAGCACTGTGCGACTGACTGTTTCCGGCATGACATCGGCAATAAACCAATCCCGGCCAAAATCTGTCACTGTCAGGCAAGTGCCGTTTACAGCGATACTGTCGCCAGTCTTCATATCCTGCAAAACCGTGGCGGCTGAAACAGCCAGCTTAAATGATTTTGCCCCCCGGCTCAGGGATTTCACTTTGCCCAGTTCCTCCACAAGCCCTGTAAACATGACGCCCCTCCCTTCTCTCTACGTAACCGGTAATCATCAAGTCCTGATCTATGGCTTCGACAGCGATATCTTCTAATGCAACTGCTTGATCAACAGCAGCGATTCCTTCTCCGCCAACCGGTCCCGGCGCCGAAATGCCGCCGAAAAACTTGGGCGCAATGAACCAATATACCTTATCAATTAGGTTTTCTCGAATCAAGCCGGCATTAACCGCAGCGCCGCCTTCGACCAGTACGCTGGTGATATTGCGGCTGCCGAGGGTCTGGAAAAGTTCCCGCAGGTCCAAGCCGCCGTCCCGACAGCGAACCGCCAGTATTTCAACCCCTTTGGAACGCAAGGCCGTCAATTTTTCAGCCGGGGCATGGGGCCCTACAACAATAATGGTAGGGGCTAAGACGTCTGTAATCACATTGGCGTCCAATGGGATACGCGCCTGGCTGTCGAGAATAATCCGTATAGGATTCTTTCCTCCCTGGGGCAAACGGGTGGTCAGAGAAGGATCATCCGCCAGCACTGTGCCGATCCCCGCCAAAATAGCGTCACACCGGTCTCGCAGCATATGAACCCTTTGGCGCGCCGCATCACCGGTGATCCACTTAGACCGGCCGCTAACCGTGGCAATTTTGCCGTCCAGAGTCATGGCGGTTTTAAGGATGGCAAAAGGCAGTCCGGTGGAAATCCACTTGATAAATACTTCGTTGAGTCTGGCCGCCTCTTGCGCCAGAATGCCGCTGACGACCTCAACGCCCGCGGCTTTCAGCCGGGCAATGCCGCCTCCGCCCACACAAGGGTTAGGATCTGTCATGGCAACGACGACCCGACGGATGCCGGCTTTAATAACGGCGTCAGTGCAGGGCGGCGTCTTGCCGTGATGGCAGCAGGGCTCTAAGGTAACATACAATGTGGCTCCATTAGCCTGATCTCCCGCAGCCTGTAAGGCATGCACCTCAGCATGAGGCGTACCGGCTCTCTGGTGCCAGCCTTGACCAACGGCCTTGCCGTCTTGCGCAACAACAGCCCCAACCATCGGATTAGGGCTGGTTCGTCCTAATCCTTGTTTGGCTAAATCCAATGCCATTTGCATAAACTGTTGATCCAATAATTGCTGATGTATCATCTTGCCTTTGCCCCTCTTATCTCAAATAAAATAGGACTGTTAAAAGCAAGCATAACTTACCAACAGCCCATTGAAGCGAACGAAACGATTCACACCGTGTATGAATCTATTCAGCCTTTTCCCATCCAGACTATACTGTCGGTTCCGGAGTTGCACCGGATCAACCATACGGCTCGCGGACTATACCGCCGGTAAGGAATCAAAAGATTGCTCTTTTTCACCTTGCCCCAAAGGCTATTTCCTATTCAATTTAAATTCTACAGATATTTTACCACTAGTGAAACAGAAATGCAACTCACTTACAACGCAGCGGCATTTTTTAATTGACGAATCGCGGCGGCGCAGTTTTTAGCACCGTAAATTGCCGAACCGGCCACCAGTATATCCGCTCCCGCCTCTATGACTGATGCGGCGGTATTTGCATTGATACCGCCATCCACTTCAATGACGGCGTTGCTGTTGCAGGCCTTTAACTGGGCCTTTAGGCGACGTATTTTCTCCAATACCAGCGGAATAAAGGATTGCCCGCCAAATCCCGGATTTACGCTCATTAATAAGATCAAATCTACTTCCCGGAGAATATCCTCAATCCAAACGATGGATGTGGCCGGATTTAGGGATACACCGGCCTGACAGGAACCTTTATTGCCTTTTTTAATTGTTTCAATGATGCGGTGCAAATGGGAGGCAGCCTCCGCATGGACAGTGAGAATATCCGCTCCCGCCTCAATAAACGGCAAGACCAAATCCTGAGGGTTACTCACCATCAGATGCACGTCAAAAGGCAGCTTGGTCACGTTGCGCACTGCCGCTACCACATTGGGACCGATCGTCAGATTAGGAACAAAATGTCCGTCCATAACATCAATATGAATGAGATCGGCACCGGCTTGTTCCACCTTTTTGATTTCGTCCCCCAGTTTGGAGAAATCAGCTGACAGTATGGATGGAGCAATTTTAATCATATTAATATAGCCCTTTCTTATTGGCTTGGATTTCTAAAACAATTTCCTGGTAAGAGTCATAGCGCTGCTGTGAAACGGTCCCATCGGCCACAGCCTGTTTCACGGCGCATTGCGGTTCCCTGATATGTATGCATGAGGAAAATTTGCAGGCTTCTATCAAGGGATGAAACTCCCGAAAACAATGCATAATATGCTTTTCCTCCAGATGATTAAACTCGGCCAAGCTGAAGCCGGGAGTGTCCACTACAAACCCGCTGTTGGCAAACGGCAACAATTCGGCGTAACGCGTCGTATGCTTGCCCCGGCCGATTTTCTCACTGACAGAGCCGGTAGCTAGCGCCAGTCCCGGCTGCAATGCATTGAGCAGAGTGGATTTCCCCACACCGGAGGGACCGGCAAAAGCGGTGATTTTATCATATAAACGGTCGCGCAGGGCGTCCAGTCCCCAGCCTGTTTTGGCTGACAGCGGCAAAACCGTATAACCGATGTTACGATATAGAGCAATGATCGAATCCACTTCCTGGTTATCGGCATAATCCATTTTATTGATACAGAGAACAATCTCTAAATTGGACAGTTCCGCCAAAACCAAAAACCGGTCGATTAACACGGTATTAATATCAGGATTGGCTGCAGCAAATGCCAGAACAACCTGATCCACATTAGCCACCATAGGACGGATGAGCATGCTTTGGCGGGGAAGAATTTCTTCAATGACTCCCTTGTCCTCATTGGTAATCTCATAACCAACCCGGTCGCCCACCAATAAAGAAAAACGTTCTTTTTTGAATCTGCCCCGCAAAGTGCACATGATCGTTTTATGATTGTCCTGAACATAGTAGTAACTGTTATAAGCTTTCACTATCACTCCTTGCAGCACATACAGGCCTCCTGCTACAGTGTTTTTTCCTGTCTTAGCACGCCGTTAATGTATACTTGCAGTCTGACCGGCCCTGCTACTTCCAGCAGCTTTTCTATCGTTTCCCCGGGGCGGTGTACTCCTTCATAAACAACCTCACGGCTTTTGGAATCTGTCACGACAATTTGCACCGACTGACGGATCGGCCCGTCGGGAACCTCTACTTGAATCTTGACCTGCTGGGCTGCCGGATTGGCAGCTGCATTCTTAGCCACTGTAAAGTCTACTGTGGAATTCTCCTCTACCTGAGATGCCGGCGATGGGTTCTGGCCGCTGATGGTGCCGGTAGGAAACTTATCACTGTCTACTTCAGTGATTCTGCCGACTTGGAGTTTCAGGCTTTCCAACTGAGTAAGAACCGTCTTTAACGGTGTTCCCCGAAAATCCGGCAGAGTGATTTTTTTCCCGGAACCGTTGCCTTTGCTGATGATTAAATCTACCGAAGACCCTTTATTGATCTGTATCGGGGCGCGAGGATTCTGATTTATGATGCTGTCTGGCTTGGCGTCGCTATTGGACACTTCTTCCACCCTGCCGACGACTAAACCGGCATTTTTAATCTGAAGTTCGGCTTCCCGGCGGGTTAATCCCCGAACATCCGGGACTGTCGCTACTTCGGTCCCTTTACTAACTATGATCGTGACCGTGCGTTGCTCTTTGACCATGGTGCCGGCCTCCGGCGACTGAGAGACCACATAGCCTAGAGGCACCTTATTATTAAAGGTATCGGTAACATTGACACGCAAATTACTATTTATGATTACATTCTTGGCCGTATCCACCTGTCTTCCTACTACATTAGGAACTGCGACTTCATTTACAACCCAAAACTTTCCAAACGCCAAAAATGCGCCAACGGCAAAGCCTATGAGGAGCAAGCTCAATAAAGCAATACCCAGCCATTTTTTATTTTTTGATCCGCCGGCAGACGGTTTGTCGGATGGTTCCGCAAGAGATCCTGCCTGATCTGAAACCCTTGGCAGCACCTGGGTGGGAAAATCCTGTTTGGCCAACCGCCGTGTTTGTTCATCACGGGATTGGCTCATGGCCACATTCAGGTCCGCCATCATCTGGGTAATGGCAGGATACCGTTTCTCCGTTTCTTTAGCAGTGGCCCGCATGATAATCGATTCCAGGAGCGGAGATACCTCCGGGTTTATCGTCCGGGGGGAAGGAATCTCTTCTTGCAAGTGTTTCAGCGCCACGCTGATCGGCGTTTCACCTGTAAAGGGAACTTGTCCGGTTACCATTTCGAACAGCACTATGCCCAGCGAATAGATGTCCGACTGAGTACTAATAGCCGCCCCCTTGGCTTGTTCCGGTGAAAAATAATGCACTGAACCAAGAATGGTAGCGGTCTGGGTCATGGTCGACGAAGTAACGGCCCGGGCAATGCCGAAATCAGCCACTTTTACCCGGCCGGAGCGAGTGATCAGGATATTATGAGGCTTTATATCGCAATGGACAATATTGTTCTGATGGGCTTGTTCCAGGGCTTCCGCTATCTCGACAGCAATATGGGCTGCCATATCCACTGGCAGAGCCCCCATACGCTGGATGCGCTCTTTTAGGGTTTCACCGGAGATGAATTCCATGACAATATAATCAGCGCCGTTGTCCCGGCCTACATCAAAAATATTCACAATGTTAGGATGGGATAATTTAGCTGCCGCCTGAGCTTCTCGCCGAAACTTGGCAATAAACTCTTTGTCGCTGCTTAAATGTGATTTTAAAACTTTCACGGCTACCGACCGGTCCAAAAGCTGATCATGGGCCCGGTATACATCGGCCATACCGCCTGATCCGACGCATTCCAGCAACGTATATCGATCATCCAGTGTACGATTAATCAAGGTTTCACCCCCTTATCTCTTATTTTAAAGCTTGCAGTATAACTTGACGCGCAATTGGCGTTGCCACCGTCCCCCCTGCACCGGCGTTTTCAGCAATAACAGCAATAGCTATCCGGGGATCATCAGCCGGTGCGAAACCCACAAACCATGCATGGGACGCACCATGGGGATTTTCAGCCGTACCGGTTTTACCTGCAACCTTAACTGAAGAAATTCGCGCTCGACTAGCTGTTCCCTTCTCAACTGCGGCAACCATCATGCCATTCACTTGCATGGCGATATCTTTTGTGGTTACCTTGGCCCAGACTTCATTTTTATGTTCAAATCTGATTTCCTGCTGCGGTGATGTTACCTTTGACACCAGATAAGGTTTCATAGTCACCCCATGATTGGCAATAGCGGCCGTTGCCATAACCATATGCAACGGCGTGACCAAAAGCGGTCCTTGTCCGATTCCTGTTTGGGCCAGGTCTCCATCCCCCAGTTGCTGAAACTCGGGCAGATGACTCTTACCCTGATCCAGTTCGGTCAAATTCCGGTGAAAACCGTATCGTTCAAAAGTTTTGGCCATACGCGTCCGCCCCAGTTTAAGAGCCAAACTGCCAAAGGTAACATTGCAGGAGTAGGCTAATGCTTCCTGCAGGTGCAATTTTCCGTGGACCTGATGGTTTGATTCGTATAAGACATAGTCCGGAGGAATGCTCAGGGATCCTTCACAGACAAAATCAGTTTTCAAGTCAGCAACTTTATTGGATAAAGCCGCTTCGGCTACAACTATTTTCATGATTGATCCGGGGGGATACAGTCCTTGTACAACCCGGTTCAACAGCATCCCGTTTTCCGCCTTAGAAATAGTATCCCACTGTTTTTCAATCCCATTAGGATCAAATCCCGGCTTGCTGACCATCGCTAAAATAGCACCGCTGCGCGGATCAAGGACAATAACTGCGCCGCGATGACTGCCCAGCGCCCGATACGCCTCATTCTGCAGCCCGGCATCAATTGTAGTCCAGACGGTATTGCCCTCACTGCCTGCCAAAAGATTGGAAAGCGCGCCCCAATGGCGTTCTGGGCTGACCATGCCTGATAAATAGCCGTCATAACGGCTCTCAATGGCCGTCTTACCCAGTTTTGCGCTGTAATAACCGGTTATGAATGCGGCAATCGGCCCGTACGGATAATGCCGGACATACGTATGATCTGACGTTCGTTCACTGGAGGCCAAAACCGCTCCGTTTTTATCCTGAATATTGCCCCTGGCGACACGCTGACTAAGCTGTGTTGATCTTTTATTTAAGGCATGAGTACTCAGTTCATACCCTCTCACTGCCTGCAGATATACAACATATGCTAAGAGAATCACCATGGCTGTCAGGATAAAATAAGCGACTTTTTTGGTATTTTTGCTGATATGATGCATCGTAGCTTATTGCTCCCCAGGAGATGAAAGGGCAGCCAATGTACCAAGAAGAATGTAATTTGAGATCATAGAACTACCTCCATAACTGACAAAAGGTAAGGTGACGCCGGTTAACGGCAAAAGGTTAACAACGCCTCCTATGATGATAATGGTCTGTAATCCGAAAAAAAGAGCTAAGCCGGATCCTAGTATAGACCGGAAGATCATTTCGTTGTCACTGTTACGGTCACCGTTGATATAGATAGAATTGCGCAAGGCGCGGTAGATCAGGATAATATAGAGTAATAGAATGCAGCCGGTTCCCACCAGACCAAGTTCCTCGCCGATAGCCGCAAAGATAAAATCGGTATGTACCTCCGGTATAAACCAGGGATAACCGAAAGAAATTCCGCTGCCGATAATTCCTCCCGAGCCAAGAGCAAAAAGGGATTGAACGGTCTGATAACCAGCGCCGTTAGGATCTGTCCAGGGATTAAGCCAGATGTCCAGTCTGGTCCGCACATGGGGAAACAATCGATAAACTAACAACGACCCTATGAGAAAGAACCCGGATGCATATGCTACATAGGCTGTCTGACCGCTGGCGATAAACACCATACCTATCACTGTTCCGAAATAAAGCAGTGCGGCTCCTAGGTCACGCTGCAGCACCAGAACCAGCATAGCGATCATCCAGACAATAAGAAACGGCGCTGCAAATCGTACATGAGGCAGGATAAAAGGCCCCCACTTTCTCGTGGCATAACTTAAAACTCCCCAGTGTTCACTGAGATAAGCGGCTAAATATAGAACGATCAGCAATTTGGCAAACTCTGAAGGCTGGAATCGCAGGGAACCTAATAAGATCCAGTTTTTGTTTCCTCCTATTTCTGTACCAAACAGCAAGGTGGACAGCAATAAAAGGATCCCTAAAATCCCGGCAATATATTTATAACGGAGCAGCAAGGATATCCTGCTGCGCCACCAGACCGGTATGAGGAATAACATCGCTCCGGCTAAACACCACAATAACTGTACATAATACAGTTCAGGCTTCAACCGCAGGGTAAAAATTAAACCGATAGAGGATAATAAGGCTGCAATGGGATAAAACAGAGGGTCACCCTCATATCCTGCCCGATCTAATCCTGCCTGCACAAGCCACCATGAGACAACTAAGGTCAGGCAGGCTAAGACTTCCTGATAATTGACGCCTCCCAAGGCTGTGCTTACCGCTAAGATTCCTAACGGCAGCACCAGACTGTTGATCAGCAATAAAGAAGTACCTGTATGTATACGGTTCATAGGCCTGAATCATCACTCTCATGTTTGATCAGTATCGCTGTTATATTATCCAGTCCGCCTGCCAGATTAGCCTGGACGATCAGTTCATCCACGCAATATTTCACACCGGTGTCCTGATTGTCAAGCCCAGATTTTACAATTTCTAAAATATCGTCTTCCCGAATCATATTGGTTAACCCGTCTGTACACAGAAGTAACAAATCTTGATTTTCCAGGGCAAGACTTCCGGTATCAATATCAACATATTCGCTTGTTCCCAGTGCCCGGGTCAATATGTTACGCTGGGGATGAACCAAGGCTTCCTCCTTGGTAATGGAGTGGTTGCGCACAAGTTCTCCTACCAGGGAATGATCTTCGGTGATTTGAATCAATCGTGCCTTGTGGACGAGGTATAAACGGCTATCGCCGGCATGAACCCAGTAGGCCTGCCCGGCATTGATATAGACGGCCGTCATGGTCGTTCCCATACCCTGATATTCCGGATAAGCCTGAGACTGGTCATAAATAGCCGTATTCGCCTGCTTAAAAGCCTGGTGCATCACTTTTAACGGGCCGTCCAGGCCGATATTGGCCCTGACAAAGCCGGCAAAAGTGTCAACGGCCAATCTGCTTGCAATTTCCCCGGCAGCATGTCCTCCCATGCCATCAGCTACTACAAACAGATTGGGTAAGTCCAGTAAAAAACCGTCTTCGTTTGTCGTTCGAACTAACCCTACATGGGATTTCCCGTAAGCCTGCAAGCCGATTTCACTCCTCAAACCGAAACGTTGTCGATCCTACTTTTATTATATCCTGATGTTTCAGTAAAACATCACCGCTAAGCAACATACCGTTATAATATGTTCCATTGGTGCTGCTCAGGTCGGTCAGCCAATACTCTTGTTTACGCCTGGAAATACAGGCATGTTCATGGGAAACGACAGCTTCCGGAATCACCACGTTGTTTTCCGGCCCCCGACCAATGCTAATCTCCTCCTGTATCGGAATCGCAGCGATGCCCGGGGCAAATTGTCCTCGTTCCAGTATTTTCAATACCGACTGCCTGCTCTTAGTCTGGCTGATGTTCCCGGCGTGAGAGCTATAGTGTTTTTCATAATTTCGCTGCGAAATATCCTGCTGGATCACTTGGATCGTGCGAAACAGAAAATAAAGAATGAATGCCAAAAGACTGTACTGGAGAACGACTGTCAGCACCTGAAAATTTTTCGGATGCAATTATTTCACCTCATACAATATTATGGTATTGCCCAGCTTAATTCTATCACCTGAAGCTAACACTTTTCTAACAATCCGATGCTCGTTGATATATGTGCCGTTCAGGCTTTTGGCATCATTCAGGACATGTTTTCCTTCCTCCAAAATGATATAAGCGTGCAATCTGGATGCATTCATATCGGTCAATGGCAGTTCATTGCTCTCCAGGCGGCCGATATTCACCCTTTGTCTGGCAATATCTGCAAACAACCCCTTATCCAAACCGTCAATAACCGTCAACAACCCCGCTATGACAACCTGCCGGTTAGGCTCAGCTACGGATAGCTTAGGAAAAACCTTCGTATCGGAAAAATCATTATCGGCCTCTTCCGGCGCGGGCGGCTCTGTGGTCGGCTCAGGCTCGGCGAATTGGTTCTCAATCCGGCACTGGCCAAGAGACAGCACAGGATCAAGGGCTACCTCCATTTTCAGTTGACCCGCAAAAGTATAATTTTTTTTCCGGGAGTATTCCGCCAGATACTGGTGTAATTCCTGGCGAAGTTCGGAAATATAGGGACTCAGTCGTTCAAAATCCACTTGGCTCAAATAGACAGTATAGGAATTAGGGACATAAAGATTTGAAACACCCACCATTTTGGCATTATCCATGGACCGGGCCATGTGCTTGGCAATTTCCACCGGCTGCAATTCGCTGGACAATTTCTTTTCAAAAAAACCTTCAATATGTTTTTCAAAAAAATTTTCGAGCTGGTTAAGGTTCAATTTATCAAACCGGTTCAATTTCATGAGGTTGTTCACTCCAGAATATATAATTCCTGATGCTATTATATACTCAATAGCGGCTTTAAGTCAAAATATTGCCAGTTTCGGCGATTACAGCCGCTTGTTGCGCAACTGCCCGCAGGCAGCGCTGATGTCCGCCCCCATTTCCCGCCGGACGGTCACATTGACTCCGAAGGTTTTTAGGGCGGCCTCAAATTCCCGGATTTTTTTATCGGCAGGACGTGCCCAGCCTCGCTCCAACACGGAATTTACCGGAATCAGGTTCACCGCTGCCAGGCGTTTATGGAGCAGCCCGGCCAGTTCTTTTGCATGTTGCATTGTATCATTGATACCGGCAATCAAAAGATATTCATAGGTCACCCTTCTGCTGGTTTGGTCCGCGTAATAATCAGCGGCGCTAAGCAATTGTTCTATGGGGTAGGTATGATTCACCGGCATCAGCTGGGAACGGAGGGCATCATTGGCTGCGTGCAGCGAGATGGCCAGGGTAATGGGGATTTTTTCTTCCGCCAATTGACGAATAGCTGGCACTAAACCGGAAGTAGACAGGGTTATATTTCGATAGCTCATGTTCAGGCAGTATGGTTCATGGCACAGCTTGATAAAACGCAGAACCTCGTGATAATTTGCCAAGGGTTCGCCAATTCCCATAATCACAATGGAATCTACTTTTTCTTCTTCAGACTGCAGCCATTCATTCAGATAGAGGACCTGAGCCAGAATCTCGCCGCCGGAAAGATTGCGGGAAAAGCCATGGAGCGTGGAAGCGCAAAAAGCGCATCCCATGGCGCAGCCAACCTGAGTAGAAACGCACACGCTGTTGCCATAGGACTGGCGCATCAGCACCGTCTCTATCGCAGCAGAATCCTCAAAGGCCATTAACAGCTTGCTGGTCTGACTGTCGGCAGAATGCTGCTCTCCCAGGATCTCAGGCGTACAAATATAAAAATGTTCCTGCAGCAATTGGCGCTGCCTCTGTGGCAGATTGGACATAAGGTTAAAATCCTTAACGCCTCTTTTATAAATCCATTCGGCAATTTGAGCGCCGCGATAGGATTCAATACCCAGCTCCGTCATTTTTTCCTTTAGTTCCGGAAGAAACAGACCGTAAATATTAGGTTTAGTCATCGGCTCTATCTCCCACCCTGCGCAACCGCGCGATGAAAAAGCCATCAACGCCGTCAATATGGGGAAACAATTGCATCATTTTTTCCGGTTGTTCCGGTCGCGGCACAGGCATCAGCCGGCCTGCATGTTCCAAGACAAAATCACGGCGTGACGCCAAAAATCCATTCACAACATCCTGGTTTTCCTCCGGTTCAATGGTGCAGGTGCTGTATACCAGAATACCGCCGGGCTTGACGCAATCAGCGCTGCTGTGTAAAATTGCCGATTGTAAATCCGGCAATGCACGCAGCAGTTTTTCGTTTTTGCGCCAGCGGGAATCCGGTTTGCGCCGCAGTACCCCCAGCCCGGAACAAGGGGCATCCACCAGAACCCGGTCCGCTTGATTTTTGTACAAAGAATTTAACTTTACTGCATCCATTTGTCTGGTTTCTAGGCAATGAATGCCTAATCGCTTTGCATTCTCCCGAATGAGAGCCAGCTTATGCTCATAAAGATCGGTGGCTAAAACTTTGCCGCTGTTGTTCATCAGGGCAGCAATATGCGTGCTTTTACCGCCGGGAGCACCGCAGGCATCAATAATAAATTCTCCCGGCTGGGGCCCAAGCACATGGGCCACCAGCATGGAGCTTTCATCCTGGACCTGGAATAACCCTTCCTGCAAGGATGGCATTGAAGCCAACGCAGGATGCTCGGTGCAGACCAAACCTTCTGGCGTCCAGTCTGAGGGAGTCGCTGTCGCCTGTTCGGCTGTCAGCCGGTCCAGCAAATCATCCCGGCTGATTTTTAAAGTATTGGTGCGAAGACTCAGCGGCGGCGTCAGGTTATTGCTGGCACAAAGTTCTTCGCAAAACGCAAAGCCATAACGAGTCAGCCAGCGTTCAATCATCCATTCCGGATGGTAATAACGCAGCGAGAGATACTGATCCGGATGGTTTGCCGGGTCGGGATATACCGGCTTGTCCAGCGTTCTGGCGGCGTTACGCAGTACAGCATTCACAAATTTAACCGTTCCGGCATGGCCGTACTTTTTAGTCAATTCCACGGCCTGATTACAGGCAGCCGAAACAGGAATTCTGTCTAAAAAAAATAATTGATAGATGCCCATCCGCAGTATGTTTCTGATAACGGGTGAAATTTTATCAAGAGAACGGCTGCAGTAATGGGACAATAGCCAGTTCAGCGTATTCTGCGCCTTTACGGTCCCATAGACTAATTCCGTCATAAACCGCCGGTCTTGGTTGGATAAGGTCTGCCGCTCAATCGCTTTCGCTAAGGCAATGTTGGCATAAGCCTGGTTTTGTTCAATATCCTGAATGACTAATAAGGCTGCTTCTCGGGCATTCATGGAATCACCGCCACCACCGCTCCTCTGTTTCATACTTGAATAAATTGTTCAATCGCCCGCTTTACCTCCGCTATATCGACCCTGGTATTGCAGCAAGGGCCAAAGGGACGTTGGTTTAAAACGCCGATAACCGGCAAGGGAAAAACGTCCTGAATACCGCTGGTCAAATCCCGTTCACAGGCAATAGCCAACACTGCCTTGGGGCGCAATTGCTTAATCACCTGTCTGGCCAGCGTTCCTCCCGTTGCAATGGCAAAATGAACGCCCATGGATTCTGTCAGGGTTAAAATCTCCCCTACCTGACACTGGCCGCATTTTTTGCAGTTTCCTATCTGGCGGGTGATTTTATGGGGACAGGTATCCAGCTGGATGCAATGGGGGGTAAGTATCAGCAGTTGTTCCGGTTTTACCCGGACTCTCTTTTGTTTTACCAAATGGTTGCTGACTTCAATAAACGAGCGCTCGATGCGTTCCTTTTCAATATCGAAAATCTTACCCAGCATGATTGCCAAAGGAAATAACAGGTTGATAGCCGACCAGGCTAATCCCTGGAATACTCCCAGGGTTGGCCAGCCTATAATAGCCAGAATGATGCCAGCGACTCCGGCGGTAATGGCAAGGGCAACTGCTACCAGCAGCATGCCCAGCAGAAATGGCAGATAGGCGCTGATATTGGACAATCCAGGAATGCTTACTTTCCAAATGCCATAGGTTGACAGGCAGGCTAACAGCAGACTGCTTAGAATCAGAGCCAAAAAGAGACGTTTTCTGGGGCGCGATACTACCTCAAACATTAGTTCCACCTCTAATCAAAAACTTCGCCGACCGAAAGGCAATATCCACCCGCACAGTCGCGCGCATTCATTTTTTTGCGGCACTCAGGCTGGAGCTCAAGAAGTTCTACTGTGCCACGGCCTGTTTGCACGATAACGCCGTAGTCGCTGAGTGCAATAATAGTCCCCGGCTCTTTGCCGGTGTCTTCACTGCCGCTGATTCTGGTCCGACAGAGTTTAAAGATTTTGCCCTGGTAGAGACAGTAAGCGCCCGGCCAGGGATTAAGACCCCGTATCAGGTTATGCACGACGGCAGCTGACTGTTTCCAATTAACCCGTTCCACTTCCCGGGTTAAGAGCGGCGCGTAGGTGGCCAAATCATGGTCCTGAGGCTTGCGAGGCGCCGTTCCGCTCCGGATGGCCTGCATGGTTTTTGCCAGAAGTTCCGCACCCTGCAATTTTAATACCTCATACAGTTCGCCCGTAGTCTGATCAGCTGTTATGGTTGTGGTATCCGATAAAATTATATCGCCGGTATCCATGCCTGCGTCCATATACATGGTAGTCACACCGGTAACCGGCTCTCCGTTGATGACCGCCCAGTGAATCGGAGCGGCCCCACGGTATCTTGGCAATAAAGAGGCATGCACATTGATACAGCCTAAAGGCGGCAGATCCAAGAGCGATTTAGGCAGTAGCTGACCAAAAGCCACCACCACAATCACTTCTGGCCGCAATGCCGCCAATTGCGTAATGAACTGATCATTGCGGATTCTCTCTGGCTGAAGCACTGGAATTTGATGGGCAGCAGCCGTTTCTTTCACCGGCGGAGCAGCCAGCACACGGCCTCTTCCTTTCGGCCTATCAGGCTGAGTGACGACACAAACCACCTCATGGCCTTCGCTGATCAATCGTTCTAAACAGGGAACCGCAAAGTCCGGCGTTCCCATAAAAATCGTGCGCATATCAGGAATTCCCCTTGTAGACAGTTTTTGCCCGCTCAATGAACAATATACCGTTCAGATGGTCGATTTCATGCTGCAGGGCCCGTGCCAAAAGCCCGTTCGCCGCAATACGGATCTTTTTGCCCGAGCGGTTTAATCCTTCCACGGTGACATCAGCATATCTTTCTACATCACCGTATACTCCGGGAATGCTCAGGCAGCCTTCCGAGGCCACCTGTGTTCCATCGGATTCAACAATTTCGGGATTGATGAGTTCGACCAGCCCTTCTCCTGCATCAATTACAACGATCCTAAGCAGGATTCCTACCTGAGGCGCTGCCAGACCCACGCCTTCCGCGCCATACATGGTTTGCGCCATATTATCCAATAATTCTTTAACCTTGCGGTCTATTTTCGTTACTGCCTGGGCCCGTTCTTTCAATACCGGATCTCCGGCCTTTTTTATTTCTAATATAGCCACGTTGCTACCTCCTATGGTCTTCCCAATAAATCAAACATCCTTATTATTGTACCCAATCCACCTGTACATGGCAATCGGTTGAACCCCGAAAGACAGTATCTATACAACGCTGATCGGCGAAACATCAAAGACTGTGTCCGAGAGAGTGTGCCAGTTTTTCTGCCGGATAATTTCTTTGACAGTGTCCAAATTCCCGGCTTTGATTAAAATGATCATCCGGTAACGGTCCTTGACCTTGAGTACAGGCGCCGGAAAGGGGCCGATGATGTCCGTTCCCGCGTCAGGTCTCAGCTCGCTTTTCAGAGCCGCCGCCAGTTGTTCAGCTTTCCTTCGGGCAGTATCCTCCATACCGGCGGCTACAGTACATTTTATTAATTGGCAAAAGGGTGGATAAAGCAGTTTTTGCCGAAATTCTATCTCAGCTGCGTAAAAAGATGAATAATCCTGGTTAGCGGCGGCGCAGACCGCATAGTGTTCGGGATTATATGCCTGCACAACGACTTTGCCCGGTTTATCGCCGCGACCTGCCCTGCCGGCAGCCTGGGTAATCAGGGCGAAAGTTCTCTCGGCCCCGCGGAAATCCGGGATATTAAGGATGGTATCCACTGACAAAATACCAACAGCCGTTACATTTTGCAGATCATGCCCTTTAGCGACCATCTGGGTCCCTAATAGTATATCATACCTGCCGGCGTCGAAATCCGAGAGAATGGCATCCTGAGCCAGCTTGCCATGGGTGGTGTCCTGATCCATTCTAACAATCCGGCAATCGGGGAAAAGCTGCTGCAGTTCCTGTTCGACTTTTTGCGTACCGGTGCCGAAGAATTTGATATAGCGGCTTCGGCATGCCGGGCAAAGTGTCGGAACCGGTTCGACGGCGTCACAGTAGTGACAGCGCATCATGCCTGCAGCATAGTGATAGGTTAAAGCCACGGCGCAATGCCGACATGTAATCACGTGACCGCATTCCCGGCACATGACAAAGGTGGAATGGCCCCGACGATTCAACAGAATAATGGCTTGCTCACCGCGTTGAATGGTATCCCGCAGCAACCCTTCCAACTGGGTGGAAAGTACGCTGCGCCTGCCCTTTTTCAACTCTTCCCGCATATCCACCAGCATGACCTGAGGCAACACGGCGCCGGCAATTCGTGACGGCAGCGACAGCAAGACATGCCTGCCGGCCAAAGCATCATAAAACGTTTCCACCGCAGGCGTGGCGCTGCCTAAAACGACTGCTGCCTGAGCCAGATTTGCCCTGGTCATGGCAACATCGCGAGTGTGATAGTAGGGAGATTCTTCCTGCTTATAGGTGAATTCATGCTCTTCATCCAAAATGATAATGCCCAAATTAGGCGCCGGCGCAAACACAGCCGACCTGGCCCCGATGATGACGCCTGCTGTTTCCTCGCGGATTCTCTGCCAGGTATCATACCGTTCATTCAGAGAAAGTTTACTGTGTATGACCACCACATCATTGGCAAATCGGGCTTTAAATCGTTGCACCAACTGGCTGGTCAAGGCTATTTCCGGCACGAGAACGATTGCCTGTTTTCCGGCCTGCCGCACCGCCGCAACGGCGCGAATATAGACTTCGGTCTTGCCGCTTCCGGTAATGCCATGCAGCAAAAAACTCTGAAATCGGCTATAAGATAATGCATCGGCAATAGCGGCAACAGCATTCTCCTGTTCCGGCGACAGTGTAACAGGTTGATACTTCCCTGCAACATTCTGATAGCTGTCGCGCATAACCTGCTTTCGAACGATTTTTATCATTTCAAGATCAACCAGGGTCTTAACTGTCTGACGAGACACCTTCATTTCTTTCAAATCAGCGTCAGTTAGGTTTCTCGTCAATAATGCCTGAATGAGCCGGAACTGAGCAGGTTTCCTTTCCATTTGGGGTAAAATGCCTGTCACCTGTTCGCCCGTGAGAGCCAAGTGCAGCTCAGACTCATATTTATTGACTCTTGCGGTTTGCACGGTACTGCTGCAGAGGACGAGTTTCCGCTGTTTCAGTTCCTCGATCAGCGACCGTGCCTCTGGTCCGAATTCTTTTTGGAACTGCCGCATCGTCACTATTTTTTGCCGGCGGAACCATTCCAATACCGCCGCCTGGTTTTCTGTCCTGGTTTCGTTGAATATACCGGCGTAATTCGCATTTAAATAATAGAATTTTTCTTTTCGAATGCCTTTTTTACCCGGGATAAACAGACGCATTGCTTCCGCCAGAGTGCAAAGGTAACGCTCACTAAGCCAGCGGGCTGTTTGCATCATATGATCATCAAACCAGGGATCATCATCTAAGACGTCCTGGATAGGCTTTAACTCATCTTTCCGGCCTTCTGGCTCAGAGCGGACCGCTACCACGAAACCTTCTTCCTGCCTGGAGCCAAAAGGTACAACCACCCGCCAGCCGGTATCCAGATAGGAAAATTGGTCCGGAATAAAGTAAGTGAAAGCGTCGGTCAGGTTCCGGATACCGGAATTAATGACTACCTCAGCCGTTTTTATCATGTTTTACCCCAATACAATCGCTTATAGTTATAACTCTTATCTTTAGATAAACTTAGCGAAATTCCTGTAAAAAACCGCGAAAAAACGCGGACATTTATGGATATGTCCGCGTTTTTGGAATTTACTATGATAGATTGGCTTCCCGGCGCAAAGCAGCGGCTTTGTCGGTCAGTTCCCAAGGCAGATCCAGGTCAGTCCGGCCAAAATGACCATAAGCGGCTGTTTGCCGGTAAATAGGCCGGCGGAGGTCCAGATTTTGAATAATCGCAGCCGGACGAAGGTCAAAATGCTTTTGCACCAGTTCGGAAATCTTCTCTTCGGAAAGTTTGGCCGTACCAAAAGTTTCGACCAGCACCGAAACAGGACGGGCTACGCCAATGGCATAAGCCAGCTGGATTTCACATTTGTCCGCCAATCCTGCCGCTACAATATTTTTGGCTACATAACGGGCGGCATAAGCGGCGGAACGGTCTACTTTCGTGGGGTCTTTGCCGGAAAAAGCGCCGCCGCCGTGACGGGCCATTCCGCCATAGGTGTCGACGATAATCTTGCGTCCGGTCAGGCCGGAGTCTCCTTGAGGTCCTCCGACGACAAAGCGGCCGGTAGGATTGATATAGTATTTGGTCTTACTGTCAATATACTCTTGGGGGATAATCGGCAGAATTACTTTTTGGATAATGTCCTGTTCAATCTGGGACAATTCCACGTCCGGACTGTGCTGAGAAGAAATCACAATCGTATCCACCCGCACCGGCTTGTCATTTTCATACTCCACCGTAACCTGAGTCTTGCCATCCGGCCTTAAGTAGCCCAACTCCCCGCTTTTACGGACTTCCGACAGCCGGCGGGAAAGTTTGTGAGCCCAGGCAATGGGAGTTGGCATCAGTTCGGGAGTTTCATTGGTGGCATACCCGAACATCATCCCCTGGTCCCCTGCGCCGATGGTTTCAAATGCATCCGTATCGCCTGCTTTGGCTTCCCGCGACTGGTCCACTCCCAGGGCAATATCCGCCGACTGCTCGTCAATCGAAGTCATGACGCCGCAAGTTTCACTGTCAAAGCCATATTTTGCGCGGGTATACCCGATATCCTTGATGGTCTGCCGGACAATTTTGGGGATGTCTACGTAGCAATTCGTGGTTATTTCACCGACCACATGCACCAAACCGGTGGTAACCAAGGTTTCGCAGGCCACACGGGCATATGGGTCCTGCGCGATGATGGCATCCAATACACTGTCGGAAATCTGATCGGCCATTTTATCAGGATGACCTTCTGTAACGGATTCTGAGGTGAATAATCTACGCATAACGTACCTCCATACTTTATAGATTCTAGTAAAAAATCACCCCGCCATGGAGTGATTTATTTTCACTCCCATCTTGCGAAAAAAATTCGCCGGAATTGGCACCGTTTCGACAGAGACTCTGTCAAATGGTTGCCGCAGCTTCATCGGGCCAGTCCCTCCGCCAACTCTGGATGAGTTTACTATATATAGTTTTTTACCAAGAAAATCTTACAGCAAATGAATTGAAAAAGCAAACAATTTTTATTGCCTTTTCCTTATTTCCATTTGCTTTTACACGAAACTGCAAATTCTATCAAGCAGGACATGCGCCAACTTGTCTTTCTCCATTTGCGGCAACTCTTCCGACGAGCCGTTCCGATACAAAAGTTTTACGATATTGGTGTCAGAGTTAAAGCCGGCGCCGGGGGCAGTCACATCATTGGCAACAATCATATCCAGGTTTTTCTGAACGAGCTTTTGCCGGGCATAGGTTAAAAGTTCATGAGTTTCCGCCGCGAAGCCGATTAAGAGTTGATTTGGTTTTTTTAAACCGCCTAGCTCTTTTAAGATATCCGGGTTTTTTTGCAAAATAAGCGTCAATGTGTCATCAGTTTTCTTTATTTTTTGGGGGGCAGTCTCTGTTGGCCGGTAATCAGCCACTGCCGCCGCCTTAATGACAATATCGGTGTCGGGAAATGCCGCCAAGACGGCCAGCCTCATCTGCTCAGTTGTTTCAATGGCAATGACTTTAACGCCGACCGGCGCCGCGAGAACAGTAGGGCCGGTTACTAAAGTAACCTCCGCCCCTCTTTCGACAGCGGCTTTGGCAATTGCATATCCCATCTTTCCGCTGGAACGGTTGCCGATGTAACGAACCGGATCAATCGGCTCCCGGGTGCCGCCGGCAGTAATTAGGATTTTTTTCTGCTGCAAGTCTTTTTTATGGCCTAAATAAGACAACAGCCTGTCGACAATAACCGCTGGCTGCGCCAACCGGCCGAAGCCTTCGACGCCGCAAGCCAGCCGGCCGCTTTCCGGTTGAATGATGTCATAACCCAGTTTCGCCAGTTTCACCAGGTTTTCTTGCAGGATCGGGTTATTATACATATTCGTGTTCATGGCAGGCGCCAAAATGACAGGCGCTCTGGTCGCCATCACCGTCGTGGAGAGCATATCATCGGCAATACCATTGGCAATTTTGCCAATGATATTCGCGGTTGCCGGCACGATCGCAAACACGTCGGCCAGGGAAGCCAAGGCGATATGCTCTACATTCCATTTTTTCGGCTCTTCCCACATGCCGACAACTACCGGATTCGCCGTTATTTCGCGAAAAGTAAGAGGAGTGACAAATTTGGCAGCTGCATCGGTCATAATGATATGCACGCTGCAACCGGCTTTTTTCAGACTACTGGCCACTTCAACCGCTTTATAGGCCGCAATCCCTCCGCTGACTCCCATCACAATATTTTTGGTCTGAGTCATGGAGCTCCCCCCTATTTTATGCCGGCTTTGGTGCGTTCGTAAGAAATTTTATTCTGGGCAACCTCTTCCAGGGCCAGGGTGACCGGCTTATTGGATTTGCTTTCCGCCAGGGGGGAATCGCCATTCATTACTTCACGGGCCCTTTTGGCCGCTAATACTACTAATGTATATTTACTATCTACTTTACTGACTAAAACATCTAAAGACGGACGAATCATTGGAATCCCCCTTAATCATTACAGATCTTGTCTAATATGTCTTGATTTCTCACCGTCCGGCACTTCTCCGCCGTAACAATCGACCGGATCTTGTTCACAGCCTTGGCCACTTCATCATTCATGATTACATAGTTGTAACTTCCGGCTAGGGATAACTCAGTTTTGGCGCAGCCGAGGCGCTTGGCAATCGCATCCGGTGTATCAGACCCTCTTTTGTTAATTCGTACTGATAACTCCGCTAATGATGGCGGGACAATAAAGATAAAGACTCCTTGTGGAAATTTTTCTTTTATTTTCATGGCACCCTGAACATCAATTTCAAGAACCACGTCTTGCCCGTTTTGCAGTTTCTCATCCACATACTGGCGGGGAGTGCCGTAATACTGCCCGTACACTTGGGCCCATTCCAACAAGGCATCCTGGCTTAGCATCTGCTGAAACGATTCAAGAGAGACAAAATGATAACTTACGCCTTTTATTTCTCCCGTTCTGGCGGGACGGGTCGTTGCTGAAACGGAGTAATGCAATTCAGGCATACTCCGCAGCAATTCTTTACAAATCGTTCCCTTCCCGGTGCCGGAGGGACCGGAAAGGACAATTAATATTCCTTGCTGCATTTGAAAACCCCTTCTTTAATTACTCGGCAGCGTCATCGGCAACATCCTTGCTGACCAGACGATGGGCGACAGTCTCGGGCTGAACGGCAGAAAGGATCACATGATCGCTGTCAGCAATGATAACTGCCCTGGTTCTTCTGCCATAAGTGGCGTCAATCAGCATCCCCCGATCCCGTGCTTCCTGAATAATGCGTTTGATCGGAGCTGATTCAGGACTGACAATTGAAATAATCCGATTGGCGGAAACAATATTACCAAAGCCGATATTGATCAGTTTGATTTCCATAGCAGAAAAAAACCTCCCTCAGTAATCTCCTATGTTTTGCCGGTCCATACTCATCTATTATTACTCTATGTTTTGGATTTGCTCTCTGACCTTTTCTATTTCACTTTTCATTTCGACAACCATATTGGACACTGTATAATCATTTGCTTTGGATCCTATGGTGTTAGTTTCACGGTTCATTTCCTGCACGATAAAATCCAGTTTGCGCCCTACCGGTTCATCTGACAAAAGTGTAACCCGGAATTGATTCAAATGGCTTTTCAGGCGCACTACTTCCTCGGTAAAATTAACTCTGTCCGCATAAATTGCCACTTCTTGCATAATTCTTGTTTCATCCGGTGCCGTTCCCGCCGAATCAAGCAATTCTTTCACTTTGGTTAAGATTTTGTCATAATAGTCGGTAATAATCTGGGGCGCTCTTTGGTCAATAGCATGCACCAAGGAGTTCAGCTTTTCAACTCGCTGAAGGAGGTCCTGCTGGATATGCTCACCCTCATTTTGCCGCATTGTTGTCAAATTTGCAACTGCCACATCTAATGCCTGAGCCAGTTTTTCCCAAAGCAAAGCAGTATCCTCATCCACTTCTTCCACTTTGAGTACATCCGGATATTTTGTGATATCATAAACCGAATCAGGCGGATCCATGGCCAGCAGTTGAGCTAAGTCTCTTAATGCTTTATGGTAAGCCATTGCTAATTCTTTGTCAACTCTGAGCACCCGATTCTTTTCACCGAACTCATCAAGAGAAATAAAGATATCAATCCTGCCCCGCACCAGGGTTTCCGACACTTTTCGCCGGATTTTATCTTCCAGACTGGCAAGATTTTTCGGCATGCGGATGGATATTTCATTATAACGATGATTTACTGCCTTGATTTCAGCAACAAACCGGTAATGTTTGTCCAAAAATTCCCCACGGCCGAAACCGGTCATGCTTTTTAACACTGTATTGCTCCTCTCAAGCATCTCACGCCTTGTGCATTTTGCGATGTTATTATTAACTGGGCCGCCGCTTCTTAATCCGGTATTCCAGAAATATTCTGCTTCCACCGAATAATTCCTTTTATTGCTTTATTATTTTATCTTCTCCAGGTCAAAGTAAAACTTACGCTGCTGCCCTTTATTCGTCAAATTCAAAAGCAGCGTTTTTTTGTTGTCCAGGCCCTGGTCATAAAAATAAAAATAACACTGGGCCGAATATAGTGGCCGGGGTTTTGTCCAAGCAGTCCTGACAGTCTTGCCGGGAAAAGTGGCATGATACAGCCTGAAAATGCGGCCATCCTGAGTTAATGCGGCTTCTGTTCCCTTAACAAAGTCCGGGCTGTCTCCATATAATATGACACTAATGACCACAAATCCTGTGTATTCGGTTAAAACTTTTTCCGCTGCCCAGCTGCCCGGCGCCTTTCCCTGAAGGGTTTTTTCCCGCGCATCCAGAGCCAGCAGCAAAAACGGCGTGTATAAATAAGCGCGGTCAGCCGCGTCATTTATAGCTGTCACCTTTTCCTCATAGGAAATCCAAGGAATTAAAAAATCGGACAGTACCGTGCGATTATGCTGTTTGCCGTACTGATGCGCTTCCCGGATAGCAGCCCCATTCATGGGAGCAAGGGCTGCAGCGGTGTTGGTCAATAGGCATAAGATAAGCAGTGAAACGAAAAATTGTCTCATGTCACACCTCCGCCAAAGAGTACGATTCGCAGCTTAAAGCAGTATTACGGAAAATGACCTCTCTTCAGAGGTCATTGACCGGGATAAAGCAGCTTTGCAGCGGAATCCGCTGACAGAAATTTAACGGATCTCGCATTTTCCCTGAAATACCTGGGTTGCTGTCCCAGACAAAATAACTCGGTTATTTTGGTCCCATTCAATGGATAAATCGCCGCCGTCCAGATGGATCACAGCTCTGCGCTCGGTTAACCCGTTTAGCGCCGCTGCCACCAGAGTGGCACTGGCACCGGTGCCGCAGGCCATGGTGATACCGGCGCCCCTTTCCCATACTTTCATGATGGCCTCATTTTTCCCCACCACTTTTACAAACTCTACATTTGTTTTTCGTGGGAACAAATTGTGGCATTCAACTTTAGGGCCAAGAACACCGAGATCGATGCCTTTCAAGTCCTCGACAAAAATTACGCAGTGAGGAACGCCGGTGGATACAGCCGTGGCGTAAAAGGTCTGTTCCCCAATCTGGATCGGAACATGAACGGCAGTATCATTCGGGTCTCCCTGCATTGGGATTTGCGCCCGTTTTAATTTAGGTTCTCCCAAATCCACCCTGACGATTACATTGCCATCGTTGCCATCTACTAATTCCGTGCGAATGATTCCTGCCAGGGTTTCAATCTCCATCTGGCGCTTGAGGAGCAGACCATTCTCAAAAACATAGCGGGTGAAGCACCGGCTGCCGTTGCCGCACATTTCAGCTTCGCTGCCGTCCGAATTGATGATTTTCATCCGGATATCCGCTTTTTCCGAAGGTAAAACAATGATCAGACCGTCAGCGCCAATCCCCAGATGACGGTCGCAGAAAAAAGCGGCCTGCTGTTGTAATTTTGCGATGGTTGCCGCGGTTTCCTGTAACCCATTTACGATAATAAAATCATTTCCTATTCCGTGCCATTTGCTAAATTGCATATTAATCCTCCTATTTAAGCTGCTATTAACTTACAGCTTTATCAAGTGTACTTAGTGGCTGCGGGAAAATACATTTTCCGCCGCCGGAAGAAAAGATACTTCACGAGATTCAAAATCATGGTCCAGCCCGAAACAGCTACAACCAGCAGCCAGTCATTGACGGTCAGCGGCACCGTGGCAAAGACATTGCTCAATGCAGGAGTATAGATCACCATTAATTGCATAATCGTAGAGCATATTACCGCGAACACCAGATATAAATTGGAGAAGAATCCGATTTCAAAAATATTAAACATCTCCGAGCGGCACTCAAAAACATGAAAGATTTGGCAAAACACCAGAGTAGTAAAAGCCATGGTGCGGGCGGCGGCCAAATCGTTGCGCCAGAAGTAAACGGCGCCAAACACAAAAATCGTACTCAGGCCAATTTGAATCCCCCGGAACATAATCCGTTTGCCCAAACCCCGTGAAAAAAGACTCTCATTGGGCAGCCGGGGCGGTCTCTGCATGTTATTAGGTTCACTGGGATCCAGTCCTAACGCTAATGCCGGTAATCCGTCGGTAACCAAATTGACCCATAATACCTGCACCGGCAGCAAAGGCAGCGGCAAGCCCACCAAGGTCGCCATAAACATGATCAAAACTTCCCCTGTATTACATGATAACAGATAACGGATAAATTTGCGAATGTTATCATAGATACCCCTGCCTTGTTCCACTGCTGCCACAATGCTGGCAAAATTATCATCAGCCAGAATCATGGAAGAAGCTTCTTTGGTAACGTCCGTACCTGTTACTCCCATGGCAATGCCGATGTCTGCTTCCTTCACGGCCGGTGCGTCATTAACTCCGTCACCGGTCATAGCCACAATATGCCCTCTCTGTCTAAGCGCCTTTACGATTCTCAGTTTGTGGGCCGGCGACACTCTGGCATACACAGTGACTGTATCGGCAATCCGGTATAGCTCCTTATCGCTTAATGCATCCAGTTCAGAACCGGAGAGGGATTTATGCATCCCTTCATAGTAGATCCGCAGTTCTTTGGCAATGGCTACCGCCGTCTTGGGGTGATCCCCGGTAATCATAATGGTTTTGATACCGGCCTGCCGGCATAAAGCGACAGCTTGTTTAGCTTCTTCTCTAGGCGGATCAATCATGCCGGCCAGACCTGCAAAGACAAGGTCTTGTTCCGGATTCAAATCCCCGGATTCATCTTCCGGTACGCGGCGATAGGCCATGGCCAAAACCCGTAAAGAGTCAGAAGCCATAGATTCATTCATTTCTAATATCTTTTCAGCTATTTCCGCTGTTAATACCTGTTCTTTAGTTCCATGCAAATAGTATTTGCATAAATGAAGGATGGTATCAGGCGCTCCTTTGGTAAACAGCATCAACCCGGATGCTGGATCACGATAGAGTACTGACATCCGGCGACGTTCGGATTCAAAAGGAAATTCCGCCACTTTTTGCATGGATTTTTCCTGTTCCTCCCGCCAAATGCCGGCTTTGGCTGCGACCACCGTCAAAGCCCCTTCTGTCGGGTCCCCTTCCACAGTCCAGACTTCCGCCTTCTTGCGCCACAAGCCTCCCACGCCAATGCTGCCGCGCTTGATCACACTGTTATTGCACAGACTGCCGATCTCCAGACACTTTTTCAGCGCTGGCGCCCGGGTCACATCCAGCTTTTCCCCCCGATGCAGGATATCCCCTTGTATGTCATAGCCGCCGCCAGTCACTTCATAGGTCATGTCCCATTGATAAATCCGGCGCACTGTCATGGCGTTTTGCGTCAGTGTGCCTGTTTTATCAGAACATATTACCGTCACGCAGCCCAGAGTCTCTACGGCGGGTAATTTTCGCACAATAGCATTGCGTTTGATCATGCGCTGTACTCCCAAGGTCAGGCATACCGTTACGATAGCCGGCAGTCCTTCCGGGATAGCTGCTACCGCCAGGCTGATGCCCGCCATGCACATCAAAAATAATGGTTCCCCTTTAAAAATGCCGACAACCACTACTAACAAACAGATGGCCAGGCAGCCCCAGACCAACCACCGTCCCAAATGTTCCAAGCGCTGCTGCAGCGGCGTAGTATCGTCACCGGCTTCGTGAATCATACCGGCAATTCTTCCCACTTCCGAATGCAGGCCGGTAGCGCACACCACTGACTTGCCCCGGCCCCTGGTTATGCTGGTGCCGGCGTACAGCATATTTTTTCTGTCACCCAGGGGAGCGTCCTCGGTCAACTGCATTTCCGCCATCTTGCGGGTCGGTATGGATTCCCCTGTTAAAGCGGCTTCCTCCAATTCAAAATTATAAGCCTCCACAATCCGCGCATCCGCAGCCAGCCTGTCACCCGATTCATGGACCATGACATCGCCCGGAACTAATTCCCTGGCGGGAACCTGCTGGATAAAGCCATTGCGAATCACCGTTGCCACAGGAGCGGTAAGCTGCTTTAACGCTTCTATGGACCGTTCCGCCCGGTATTCCTGAACAAAGCCTAGTAAGGCATTCAGCAGCACGATTGCCAGTATGGTAATGGCATCCACATACTCTCCGACTATGGCGGAAATCAAGGTTGCTCCCAACAATACCAGTACCATAAAATCCTGAAATTGCGCCAGCAGGGTTTTCCACCATATCGTTTTTTCTTTCTCAGGCAGCTCGTTATAGCCGTATAGTTTAAGTCGCTTTTGCGCCTCATGGGTTGTCAGCCCTTGGCTGAGATCTGCTTTTAAATGGGCTGCTGTCTCTTCAACCGTATAACAATGCCAACGCTCTCCGTTCATGTCTTTTTCCACCTCGTTCCGGTTACACTTTTTGCCACTAACCATCTTATTCTCACAGGGGTGGAAATAGACCTGGGGCGATCACCTGAACAGATCGCATATTGAATCCTGGTCCGGCGGAATGGTATACTATATGGAATGGAAAATCCGGGAGGAAAGCATCATGAATATAGACGGACTGTCTCTGTTCCCGCTGGTCAAGGAATTAGATGCGGCGCTAACCGGCGGACGCATCGAGAAAATCTACCAGCCTGACAAACTGACGGTGGTACTGCATATCCGGGTTCCGGGGAAAACGGTGAAATTATTCATCTCAGCCAATCCCCAGTCCCCAACAATCCATATTTCTTCATTCTCCGGTGAAAATCCGGCTGCGCCGCCGGGTTTCTGCATGCTGCTCAGAAAGCATCTGGAAGACGGACGCATTGCGGAAATAGCGCAGCACAGCCTGGACCGCATTGTTCGGATCGATCTGGATGTCCGGGATGAATCCGGCGCTATTACTACCAAATCATTGATTTTCGAGCTGATGGGCAAACACAGCAATCTGGTATTCACTCATAACGGAATCATCATTGATGCGCTGAAACGGGTGGGACTGGCGGTAAACCGTCATCGTCAAATCTTGCCGGGAAGACAATATGTACTTCCCCCGGGACAAGAACGCCTGAATACCCTTAGAATCCCGATGGAAGAATTTATGGCTACGCTGCTGTCAAGACAGGATTTGACGTTAATAAAAGCCATCTTCGGCACAGCCACAGGGCTGGGGCCGGTCAGCGTGAAAGAAATATGCTGGCGGGCCAATGTGGCGCCGGACACTCCGGTGGCCGGTCTGGAGCCCCGGGATATAGACCGAATCCAGCAGCAATGGAGCAGCATTGCCGCTTCGGTCCAAACAGGAATTCTTCGCCCCACAGTCGTCATCGACAAGGATTCGCGACTGCTAGCCATGGCCTGTTTTCTCCTGACTCACCTGGCTGTATACCGTACGAAAGAATTCAGCAGCATGAATGCCGCCGCAGAGTGGGTCCATATGACCACCGGTCCCAAGCAGCAGCCTTCCGGCATAGAAGCCTTACGGAAACCGGTTATCACTGAAATCAGCAAATTGCAGCGCAAACGAGCCGTTTTAGAGGAGGAACTGGCTGAGGCGGATACAGCGGAAACCTTTAGAATATACGCTGATATACTGATGGCTCACGGTCATCACATCCGCGTCGAGCCCCGCCATCCTCAACCGGAGAACGTGACGCTGCCCAATCTTTACGATCCCGGTTTACAACCCGTCATCATCCCCATCGACCCCCTGCGCAGCGGCATCGGAAATGCCCAGAAATACTATGCTCGCTATAATAAATTAAAGCGGGCGCAGCAATCTATCCGAGGGCAGTTAGGGCAACTGGAAGCCGATATTAGCTACTTGGAAAGCATTCAAGTCTCCCTTGACGCTGCATCCAGCCAAAAAGAGGCCAATGAAATCCGTCAGGAATTAATCAGTGCCGGTTATATTGCCAGACCGGCGAAAAAATCCCGCCCAGACACGCCATCAGCGCCTTTGACTGTAAAAGCCGGGGATGGTACGATCATCCTGATCGGCAGAAACAACCGGCAAAATGATCTTTTGACCTTTAAGATAGCCCAGCCCCATGACCTTTGGTTTCATACTAAGGACATTCCCGGCTCCCATGTGGTGCTGCGAACCGATTCGAACGATCCCTCCCCCCAGACGGTTCTCCTGGCCAGCCGTCTGGCCGCATATTTTAGCAAAGCCAGATATTCGGCTAATGTTCCGGTGGATCACACCCGTAAGCGCTATGTAAAGAAACCGAATGGAGCTAAACCCGGTTTTGTCATCTATGACCATCAAACTACTCTATTTGTTACTCCCAGTGAAAGCGAAATCAAATCCTTACTGCATTGAGTAAAAAACTAACCGTTTTTCTGCGGCAATCAAAAAAGCAGCGAGGTTTCTTCCCTGCTGCCTTTTTGTATTGCTTTTTAGTCAACTATTTCGTTGATAACCACCCGGGCGACCTGATCGGTCGCTATAAGCTGCACACTGACGACTTCCTTGCTGGACGTTGGCACATTTTTCCCCACATAATCGGCCCGGATAGGTAGTTCCCGGTGCCCCCGATCAATTAACACCGCCAGTTGAATGCTCTGGGGACGTCCCAAATCAATGAGAGCATCTAAAGCTGCCCGAATGGTTCTGCCTGTATACAGCACATCATCTACCAGGATGATCTTCTTGCCGTTTATGTCAAAGGGCAGTTTGGTTTCGCGAACAATCGGCTGGTGGGACAGGGTGGACAGATCATCCCGGTATAGCGTGATATCCAGTACTCCTACTGCTATATCTCTGCCTTCAATCCTGCCTATTTCGTGAGCTAATTGTTCCGCCAGGGGAACGCCCCGGGTCCGGATTCCCACCAGTGCCATATTCTCAATACCTTTATTCTTTTCAATCACTTCATGGGCAATGCGAATCAGCGCCCGCTGGATGGCCTGTTCGTCCATAATAGAAGCTTTCTCCACTAGAGGCATGCTCCTCCTCCTCGCATTTTACATTTTACTTATCCTCTCTTAATTGATTGATTATCACCGTCATATCTTGCGGCAAAGGCGCCGTGAAATGCAGGGTCTCTTTCGTCATCGGGTGAACAAAGGTCAATTCAGCGGAATGCAGCGCCTGCCCGGCAATGGCAAAGGGATTTTGCTTAGGTCCGTACTTGGGGTCTCCCACTACCGGGTACCCGATATAGGCCATATGCACTCTGATCTGGTGAGTGCGTCCGGTTTCCAGCTTGCATTCAATCAAGGTAAAATTCCGAAATCGCTCCAGAATCCGGAAATGAGTTACGGCCGGCTTACTGTTGATTGGTACAACCGCCATTTTTTTTCTGTCGGCCGGATGGCGTCCAATGGGCGCATTGACAACGCCCTGCTCTTCTTTAATGTTCCCCCACACCACGGCAAAGTACTTTCTGCCGGCGATTCTTTTTTGTATCTGATCTGCTAAATCCAAATGGGCGGTATCATTTTTAGCCGCCACCATAACCCCGGAAGTATCTTTATCAAGGCGGTGCACAATGCCCGGCCGGACTACGCCGTTAATGCCGGACAGGTCCCGGCAATGATCCAGCAGCGCATTGACCAGCGTACCCTGGAAATTTCCAGCCGCAGGATGCACTACCATGCCGCGGGGCTTATTAATCACGATCACAGAATCATCTTCATACAAAATATCCAATGGAATTTCTTCCGGCAAAATAGCGCAGGACCTGGTTTTCGGCACAATCACCTCAATAGTGTCTCCGGATTGCACGGAATACTTGGCTTTGGTCTCTTTGCCGTTTACCTTTATATTCTTTTCTTCAATCAATTTTTGCACGTGAGAACGTGAAAAACTGTCAGTTTCCGCTTGAAGCTGCCGGGTGACAAAACTGTCCAGCCGGCCTTGATCTTCCGTGGCGGTAAAAGTATAGATCCTGCTCATGAACGGCTGTCTCCATTTTCCTTTCCGGTCTCGCTGGGCATAAAATAGAACATGCTGATGACAATACAGCCGACACCAATCACAATGGCCATATCGGCGATATTAAAAACCGGCCATATGCGAAAATCCAAAAAATCAACCACATATCCGGTCCGAATGCGGTCAATCACATTACCGACCGCCCCTCCCACCTGCAATCCTATGCCTAACCGCAGTAGCCGGCAGCCTTTGGGAATCCGGGGATAAAAATAAACAACCGCTACTACTAAAAGGATGGCTACTGCAATAAATATTGTTGTCTGATGTTCAAGAATACCAAATGCCGCACCCGGATTCAAAATATAGGTAATATGAAAAATATCGGGCACTACCGGAATGGACATTCCCAGGGTCATATGCGTTTGAACGTAATATTTTACCCATTGGTCCAGTAGAATTATAGTCACAGCTAACAATAAAATCGGCACGAATAAAGTCTCTCCTACTCATTGTTTTGATCCGGAAACCAGCGAGCGTAAAAGGAGCCGTCCACTTGCTACATTGGTTGCCACAGGGATATTATGTACATCACAAACTCTCAAAAGAGCGGTGATATCAGGCTCATGGGGTTGGGCAGCCAGTGGATCCCGGAGGAAGATAACCAAATCCACCTCTTGATTAGCAATTAAAGCGCCAATCTGTAAATCTCCTCCTAATGGGCCGGAAAGATAAGCCCGGACAGTCAAATGCGTGCTTTCGCCGATGAGTTTCCCTGTAGTTGCCGTCGCAACCAGGGTATTACCCTGCAATATCTCCAAATGTTCTTTAACAAACGCGATCATTTCCTGTTTTTTACGGTCATGGGCAATCAGGGCGATCGTCTTCATAGGTATCACCTGCTCTTTTATGTTATAAATTAATTATAATACCATTATACTGTCCTTCCGAAGCATCCGGCAAAAAGGAATCACTAATAATAAAAGTCCAGATATCTGGACTTTTATTATTAGCCGTTCGCGCTAATTGCGCCAACCGGGCAGACCGCCGCGCAAGAGCCGCAGTCGATGCACTGATCGTCAATTACATACTGGGCGTCTCCTTCGGAAATAGCGCCAACCGGACAAGTCGCTGCACAAGCGCCGCACTTGATACAGTCACTGCTGATCACATGCATGGATTCACCTCCTCCCATATTCAATCTTTCTTTTGTATGGCTCATGAAACATTAATTTTTGTCATTGTAAAAAAAGATTTGCGCCAGGCGCTCCCGGCCGTAATAGGCTCCCCAACCGACCGCCAGCAGCAAAACTGTCACAACTGCCGCCAGACGGTAATTACGGGCTAAATCTTGACTTAAAACGGAATATAAGACGATAGCCGGCGTTTGGCCGATGCCGGTGGCAATCAGGTACTGGCACCATGAGATGGCTGTCAAACCGACCCCATAGCTGACTACTTTAAACGGGATGATCGGTATGAGTCGGGTAATAAATACCGCCAGAATCCCGTATTTTTTAAAGAATTGATCCACCATATCCAAATGTCTCCGGCTTACCGTACATTCTACCAGAGGTCGGCCATACCAGCGCGCCAAGCCAAAATCCAGGAACGCGCCGATCAGAGCTCCAATCCAGGAATACAGGGAACCGTATTGCCAGCCGAATATCCAGGCGTTGGCAATCGTAATGATCAGTCCTGGCACCAGCGGAACCAGAGATTGAAGCGTCATTAATGCGATACTGGTCACCGGAGCCCAGACTCCATAGGAGAGAATAAATTGTTTCAATCCACTAAAATCTTTCTGGTGCAAAAAAGCGGTGCCAGTTGTAATAAACTCATTTATGCAGGGAACATAATAACAAGCGGTTATGGCCAGCAATAACAATCCTAATTTCAAAGCATATAATCCTCTGGCCGCCCTGGTGTTCATAGTGTCACTCTCCGTGTTGGACTCCTATTCAATAATAGATGCATCTTGTGTGAACTGACACTACTTTAGTGTTCTGCCACTAGCGCCAAAATCCTGCAAAATAAAAGGGGAAAACCGAGGAATTAACGCTCGGTTTTTCTGGTATCTCTACCATGCCTTTTCGTTCCTGCCGGGTCAGACTGCCGGGAATCATCAGCAGCGAAACGATCCATATCATCCACAATACCAATTCTTTCATCAGGATCCGGATATAAGTCGTCGTAATCATGACTGCCGGGTAAATCCTGGGGTGTGTCGGAACTGCCGTAGCGGATCACTGCTTGCAGACTGTCCTCGCCGTCAAATCCGGTGAATCCGGCGGGAGAGTCATCCAAAAAGGTACGCTGAAAGGCAGGGATTAAACTGCTTTCCTCTAGCGGCCGTTTGTCCCCATCGTCATGGCGTTCCTCCCTCCTCTGGCATTGCAGGCATTTGACAGCCCAAGGCACGGCCCGGAGCCTTTCCGGGTCTATGTCCCGGCCGCAGTCCTGACACAGACCATATATCCCGGAGGATAGTGCTTGCATCGCCCTATCAATATCGTCCAGCGTACCCTGGATGGTATCCATTAACGCTATATCTTTACTGCGTTCAAACATTTCTGTACCAATATCGGCCGGATGGTTATCGTAGAGCGACAATTCGCTGAGAGATCCGGTAAAGGAATCTTCGGAACCGGAACCCTTAATTCCTTCCAGTTGGCAGGTAAGCCGTCTTTTTTCCGCATCCAGCGTCTCCATTATCATGGCTTCTTTCGCATTCAAATTATCTTCTCCCTGTTCACTGAATAAATTTGGCAACCTCAGCAACCCGCAGTCTGTTTTTAATTTCTGGCTGCTGCTCATTACTGTACCCCAGCGCCAGTATAATCACCGCCCGGAGTCGGGGAGCCGCTTTTACGGCCTGTTGGACAGCCACTTCGTCAAAAGAGCCTACCCAGCAGGCGCCAATCCCTAAAGCTTCTGCTGCCAGCAGCATATTTTGGGCGGCTGCAGCCGTATCCTGCAGACAATAGAGTTGCGCCCCCCGTTCGGCATAATGTTCATTGGACCGAGCCGGATCGGCCAGGATGACAATGAGAACCGGGGCTTGTTCGATTTGCGATTGACGGACACATGCTTCATAGATATGGTTTTTGACAGCCTGATCTTTTACAACATAGAAATACCAGGGCTGAAGATTACCGGCACTGGGCGCCCAGCTTCCCGCCTCCAATATTTTGGTGATCATCTCATCAGGAATCATATCCGGCTGAAAATGCCGCACACTATGGCTGTCTCGCATGCATTGAAACACATCGTTTGTCATAATCTCTACCTTCTTTTTAAAACTTTCCTCCATTTTTTGTCTCCACGATTCGCACGATATCGGCGATAAAATCTCCGATGCCGGGAATGTTTAACACAATCATCCGGCGCAGCAATTCTATAACCAGAGCGAAAATAACGGTGGCTCCTAGGGCAATACCCAGCCCTCTGGCTATGCCGGCGATAAAATTGATGGCCAGCAATCTAAAGGGCCTTTGCAGCAATTCTACATATTCGGCGATTCTTAGCGTTTCCAGGTGACTGATCAATTTGCCCAGCTGGGTATTGATCAAATCCAAATGAGTCGCTTTTTCTGATTGATCGTCCATGTTTCATCCTTTCTCTCTCCACCCTATTATTTCCCTATTTATTAAAAAACAAACGAGAAACAAGCCTGCTTTGCAGAGCTTGTTTCCGTCTTGGCGAGAAACAAACCTGCTTTGCAGAGTTTGTTTCCGTCTAAATAAAAACCGGCGGAAAAAGCACAGTGGCTTTTCCCGCCGGTTTTTTTCCGGTTTTTACTTGGCAACGACTCCGGCGCAACGGGCGCATAAGCTGGGATGATGGCTGTCGTGTCCCACCGAGTCGCTATAAATCCAGCAGCGTTCACATTTATCGCCCTTAGCGGCGGCAACTGCAACCGCCAGTGCCATTTCCTCGGCTTTATAGGCGTCGGCAGGCGCTTTGTCCACACCTTCCTGGAGGGTAACACTGGAAACAATGAGGATGGAAGCTATTTTCGCATCGCCTATTGCTTTCAGCCCGGCATATTCTCTGCCGTCAGCAAAAATATCCACATGAGCATCCAGGGAATGACCAATCACCTTATTGCGGCGGGCGTTTTCCAGGGATTTGGTAATTTCATTGCGCATCTCCAGGACATGGCTCCATTTGGCCTCCAGTTGGCTGTCCAGGTACTGAGGCTTAGCCTCCGGCCATTGAGCTAACTGCACACTGTCCGGCAAATCTTTGGTTTTGGGCATATATTGCCAGACTTCTTCCGCAGTAAAAGTCAGTACCGGAGACAGCATGGCAACCAGATTGACCAAAATTTCATACATGGCTGTTTGGGCGGCCCTGCGTTCCAATGAATCAGGCAGGGAGGCATACAGCCGGTCTTTTAAGATATCCAAATAGATGGAACTCAGATCAATAGTGCAGAAATTATGAACCGCGTGGAATAACTGATGAAACTCATATTCATCATAGGCCTTGGTCACCTTTTGACGGACCTGCTCCAACCGCAGTAAGGCCCAACGATCCAGTTCCGTCAAACGGCTGTATTCCACCTGATGCCGATCTGGGTCAAAGTCATACAGGTTGCCCAGAATATAGCGGAAGGTGTTGCGAATTTTGCGGTAAACTTCGGCCATTTGCTTCAGGATGTCATTGGAAATGCGGATATCCGCCTTATAATCAGCGGAAGCAACCCACAACCGCAAGATATCCGCGCCGTATTGCTTGATCACTTCCTGGGGGTAAATCGTGTTGCCTAAGGACTTAGACATTTTCCTGCCTTCTCCATCCATGACAAATCCATGGGTTAGAACGGCGCGGTAGGGCGCAACGCCACGAGTAGCCACCGAAGTCAACAGGGATGACTGGAACCATCCCCGGTGCTGGTCACTGCCTTCCAGATACATATCAGCCGGCCAGGTCAATTCGGGTCTTTGTTCCAATACAGATGCATGACTGGAGCCACTGTCAAACCACACATCCATAATGTCAGTTTCTTTACGGAAGGTGTCATGACCGCAATGGGGACAAGTGAAGCCTTGCGGGAGAATTTCCGCAGCAGTTTTAGCCCACCAGGCGTCGGACCCTTCCTGGCGGAATAGCTCCTTCACAGCCCGGATGGTATCATCGTTAATAATGTGTTCCTGGCACTGATTGCAATAAAAAATCGGAATCGGCACGCCCCAGACTCTTTGACGGGATATACACCAATCCTGCCGATCAGCCACCATGTTATGAATGCGCTCTTCGCCCCAGGACGGAATCCATTGTACATTTTTGATGGCTTCCAGGGCTTGTTCCCGGAAACCCGCAACCGATGCAAACCATTGCTCTGTGGCGCGGTAGATAATCGGATTTTTGCAGCGCCAGCAGTGAGCGTACTGATGCTTGACCGAGCCTTTGCCCAGGAGCATGCCCTTCTCTGCTAGCTCTTTAATAACCGGAACATTGGCATCTTCTACTGACAGGCCTTGAAATTTGCCCCCTTCAGCAGTAAATTTGCCACTGGGATCCACCGGATTGATGATCGGCAAACCATATTTGCGCCCCACTTCAAAATCTTCCTGACCATGGCCTGGCGCCGTGTGAACGCAGCCTGTACCCTGCTCCAGGGTAACATGATCTCCCAGAATAACCAGGGACAGCCGGTTGATAAACGGATGGGAAAACTCCATGCCTTCCAGCTGACTGCCGGTTTGAGTCTCAAGAACAGTATAGGTTTCCCAGTGATTCGTTTTCGCCACGGAATCCACCAGTCCGGAGGCCAGGAGATAGACTTCCTGATTGACTTCTACCCAGGAATACTCCAGCTCGGGATGGACTGCAATGGCCACGTTGGCTGGCATGGTCCAAGGCGTTGTGGTCCAAATTACGGCAAAAACTTTTTTATCCTTCAGAGCAGCCGGGAGTTTGCCGCGGTCATTCTCTAAGGGGAATTTCACATAAATTGCATGAGATTTTTTCTCGGCATATTCGATCTCAGCCTCGGCCAGAGCCGTTTCGCAGGAAGGGCACCAATAGACGGATTTTAAGCCTTTATAAATATACCCTTTTTTCGCCATAGTGCCGAATACTTCGATCTGCTCGGCTTCATAGGCCGGTTTCAGGGTAACATAGGGATTTTCCCAATCCCCGCTGACGCCCAGACGCTGGAAATCCTGCCGTTGCATATCCAAACACTGCAAGGCGTACTCCTGACACTTGCGCCTTAAATCCAGCGGGTTGAGCTGATGCCGGTTCAATCCCAGGATTTTGATGGCGGCATGTTCAATCGGCAGGCCATGGGTGTCCCAGCCGGGAACATAAGGAGCATCGTAACCTTGCAGAGATTTATACTTGACGATAATGTCCTTCAAAATTTTATTCAGAGCCGTGCCAATGTGAATATTACCGTTGGCATAGGGTGGCCCGTCATGCAGGACGAATTTTTTCTTGCCTTGAAAAGCTTTAATTTTACGCTCATAAATCCGTTCAGACTGCCATTTTTCCAACATTTGCGGCTCTCGTTCCGGCAAATTGGCTCGCATCGGAAATTCGGTCTGTGGCAGATTCAATGAATTACTGTAGTCCAAATTATCCAGCACCTCCAAAATAAAATATATCCCTCACATCCCAAAAGGACGAGAGGGGCGCCTTAAGTCACGCAACCTGGTATAACCTTCATCCCAAGTTATTATATATATTATACAAAGTTCACCCTGACAAGTCAAATATTGCCTTTAATTGCCGCAGAATGAAGGCGGAATCCACTCCGCTGAATTTAATTCTCTTGTTGCGATTCTTGTGCCCGGCTATGATCTCAATACGACTTTTGGGAATGTGAAACACATCAGACAAAAGTTGAATCAGAGCCTGGTTAGCTTCCCCATCAGCGGGAGGTGCGTTAACGCAAGCTTTGACACTGTCGCCGCATAGTCCGGATACCTCACTGCGACTGCTGCGGGGCTGCAATTTGATCTTTACGGTAACGCCGTCATGAAGCTGCTGAATTGCTAAAGCATCCAGAGTATCCGGGGACACCGTTAATTTTCTTCCTCTTCACTGGTTTTTAGCATATCAAGCTGCGCCTGAAGCAATGTACGCATCCGTGAACGGTAAATCTGAGTCTGCCGTTGCATTTCTTCATATTCACTGGTGAACTTGCGGACTTTGCTGATGGCTTCTTCCACTACTTTTTGCGCGCTGATTTCGGCTTCTTTCAGAATGAGTTCGGTTTCCTTTTTAGCATTGAGTTTGACTTCTTCCGCCGTTTCTTGAGCGATAACCAGCGTGTTATTCAGGGTATTTTCCATGCTTTGATAATGCTCCAGTTTGGAGCTAAGACGCTCTAAGGTCTCTTTAAGTTCAATATTCTCCCGATACAGCTTCTCATAGTCCTTAATCACTTTGTCAAGAAATTGGTCTACCTCTTCTTCATTATATCCACGAAAATTTTTTTTAAATTCTTTGTTGTGAATATCAAGCGGCGTTAACATCAAATACCCTCCCTAAATTAACCTAGATCTTTATAAATATCGTTTTAACAGAAGACTGGTACGGCCCTTCTTGGTCTGACCGCCGATTTCACAAACTTCTACCCGTCCACGCCCCCGCATGGCAATCACATCGCCGGGTTTTATTATCTGTGAGCTGTTCCTGGCATCCTGCCAATTCACTCTCACTTTTTCGGCCATGATTTCCGCTGCCATTTTAGTGCGGGACGTGCCAAACCCCGCCGCTGCCACTGAATCCAGCCTCAAAGAGGCTACCGTCGCCCGGATTTCTTTAAGCGTTTCTTCCCGGGGAACAATCTCAGTCAAATCCAGCAATGAAAGCTGAACTGGCGCCGGACCGATCTGAGTAAGATTCCGCAGAACAAATTCCACCAGCTTAGCATCAATCAGGATCTGATACTGATATTGCCTGTCCCCCGGAATAATATCGCCTATGACTTCCCGTTTTAAGCCGGCTCCTGTCAAAGCCCCCAAAACGTCGCGATGGGACAGGCTATAGTAACGGGAATCATATTGAACCGCCAACACAGAGATGCCAAAATCAATTGTCCCCATATAGTCATTCGTAACAAAAGCCGCTTTGACCCGTTCGGCACCGGGATAACCGCCGTCCGAAGCAAGCCGCAAACGTCCATAGTGAGCAATAATGGTTTCAGCCACACTGATGCCAAAAGGATCGAGGAAATCACTGATTTTATATTTTTGATACCGCAAAGCGGCTTCGGCAATATCCAGAAGTTTGGCTGCCAGCTCCGCTTCCCCGCTGGCCCGATAGTAGCGTATTATTTTTTCCCGTTCACTCATCTGTTGCCTAGCTCTCTGGAACGCTGCGTTGCTGCCAGGACTGCATCCACCAGAGCTGCCCTTACTCCTTTTTGTTCCAGCACATGAATCCCCGCAATGGTCGTACCGCCCGGAGAGGTAACCATGTCACGCAGTTTTGCCGGATGTTCACCGGTATCCAGCACCATTTTCGCCGCGCCCATTAAGGTTTGCGCAGCCAGAGTAATAGCGGTCTGCCGCGGCAGCCCTACCCTGACTCCGGCATCGGCCAAAGCGTCAATCAGGACGAACGCATATCCGGGGCCGCTGCCCGACAAACCCGTCACTGCATCCAGCAAAGCCTCGTCGGTAACAAACGATCTGCCGACAGCATTAAAAATATCCGCCGCCATCTTCCCTGCCGTCTCGTCCGCGTAAGGGCCCAGGGCCAGAGCCGACATGCCGGCATTCACCGCAACCGGGGTATTCGGCATGACCCGGATTATGGGAACCTGGGGCAGCCTGTTTTGAATCACTTCGATATTAATCCCGGCTACAATGGTAACAATCAAGGATGACTGCCGGACATGCCCGGCCAGGCCGTCAAGTACACCATGAATATGCTGTGGTTTCACGGCCAGAAAAATAAGATCACTTGCCTCGGCCAAAGCTGCGTTATCCTGAGTGACAGCAACTTGATACCGAGATTTCATATATTCCAGACGTTCTGCCACAACATCGGCTACCGTGATTTGGCCGGGAGAAAACAGCTGATTGCTGAGAATCCCGTTCACTAAGGCTTCTGCCATGGCTCCGCCGCCAATAAATCCAACTTGTCTATACAACTACAGTACCCCCACTATTTGTTCCACGAAAGAAAGAGTTTATCATTTGCTTCTTCTCTGCCGCTATAAGCAATATCCACATTCACCGGCGCACAGAAAAAAATATGATTGCCGATTTTTTGGATGGTTCCGCTTAAGGCGTATGTACTGCCGCTGATAAAATCAATCATCCGTTTGGCCACTTCTGCATCGGTGTTTTCGAAATTGATGACGACCGGCTTACGGTTCTTCAAATGATCCGCGATATGTTGAGCGTCATCAAAGGAAAAAGGCTCTACAACAATCACTTTTAATGGTTTCTGAGCATTCGAGAGATTCACCAGATTATTTTTCTTGCCCCGGCCTTCAAAATCATCTGATTTTCCCCGCTCTTCTTCTATCTCTATCGGTTCAAGTATACCTAAACTGCCCCAAACCTTTTCCATGATTTTCATCACGCTCATTACCCTCCCTGCTTAAATAGGTAACTATTTTGGGTTTCTCGCCCCGAACAATCCTGTGCCAATTCGAATTAAATTGGCTCCTTCCTCAACAGCAATCCCATAGTCATTGGTCATGCCCATCGACAGCCATTGAAGCGAAACATTCGACAAGTTCAGGCTTCTGATTTCCATGAACGTATGATATAGTTCCCGGAATATAGGCCGGCAGGCTTCCGGATTGTCATAGAGAGGCGCAATGGTCATCAAGCCGCACAATCTTACATGATCCATCCGGGTGATCAGGTCAACCAGCGGTTTGACATGATCACGCGCCAGGCCGTATTTCGTAGCTTCATTTGCAATGTTTATCTGAAGGAGTACATCCTGCACCTTCTGCATTTGTCCGGCTATCCGGTCGATTTCCACTGTCAGCTTCTCACTGTCAACCGAATGAATCAGGTCAAACATAGACAATGCCTGACGCACCTTGTTGGTTTGTAAATGTCCGATTAAATGCCATGACGGACTAAAATCAGTCCCTATTGTACCGAATTTCTGACTGGCCTCTTGTACTCTGTTTTCGCCTAAAATCACCACACCTGCTGCTAGGGCATGACGCATTGCCGTTACATCCTGGTTTTTCGTCACCCCTACAATTGTAACTGTATGATCAAACCAAGTTTTGCTCGCATCTCTGGCTGAAATGGCTCTGTCTACATTCGCAAGCACCTGTTCTAAATTTTCAGCAATTGTCACGATACAAAACCTCCATTTGTTGTTATTCGCTCACAAGCAGTGTTTTCCTCTTATTTTCCATAGAAATTGTAAAAAAATATAAGAGAATTTTTTCGGCCCTATGATTATTTACAGTGACATAACAACGCCCATTCTCCCGGTTGTACCTTTTTCCATGCGATGTGAAAAAAACAGGTCCAGATTTTCCGCCGTAGAGATTCCGCTGACAGTAATATGCTCCGGAACAACACCTATTTCTTCCAATTGAACCCGGTTCGCCTGCCACAAATCAAGCATCCATTTGTCCTCCCTGGATTTAAGCATACAGGGCCATTTTGCGGGAAAAGCCGTTTTAAACGGGTCCATAACACTATCGTCCACTTCGTACGAAGCCGGACCGATGGAGGGTCCAATTCCCACGAGACAGTCCTGCGGCCGGGCATCGAAAACCTCACCCATTTTGATAACGGTTTTGGCGGCAATTCGGGCCGCTGTTCCCTTCCAGCCGGCATGACTCAATCCAATAACGCACCGGACCGGATCGCAGATCAGCACCGGGACGCAATCGGCAAAGAAAAGCATCAGAGGCAGGTCCGGCGTATTCGTGATCAGAGCATCGGTCGCCCCTAGAGCCTCACTGTAGTTAGCAGCACCTTTGCCGGCGTGAACAGCAGTAACAACGGCTATTTTATCTTCATGCACCTGCTGGGCGGTTACCACCCGTTGGAAATCCAGGTGTAAGGCCTGACAAAACAGCTTGCGATTTTCAATTACATTGGCAAGGTCATCGCCGGTGTGAATACCGAGATTCAACGACCGATAAGGCGACCGGCTGATTCCGCCCAGCCTGGTGGAAATTGCATGTTTAACCGGTAAATGCTTAAAAGTACCATACCATAGACCATTGCTTCCGGCCTGCAGTACGAAATCACTCATGATCCTTCTCCCTCCCCGGCATCCTTCATTTTTTTAACGGCCGTTGCACACGCCGCAGCGTTGACAACCTGGAAAACAAGGCACAGTATACTGCTCGTTTTTCGCCCTTTCCAGCTCCTGATGCAAGTATTCGGGTTCAAGCCCCATATGCAAATGACTCCAAGGCAAAACCTCATTAGTATCCCGCTCACGGTACAAATAAAAGGCTTCATCCACGGCATGTTCTTGCAAGGCCTTTTTCCAGGCCTTTGGCCCTCCCTGGCGATAAGCCGAAAGCAAAACCCGGGAAAGCCTGCGGTCACCGCGGGCCAAGGCAGCTTGGATATAGGCTTCCTTGGGGGCTTCAACCTGTATCAGAATCCCTTTTTCATTTTTCAATGCCTGCTGGATCAGGGCAAGTTTATCGATAATTCCATTCCGGGCGCACATAGGCATCCATTGAAACGGGGTAAAAGGCTTGGGAATAAACGGATTGATGCTCAAGGTCAACTTGCCTTTACTTCCCAATTGCAACATCAAGGCTTTTATATTGCGGGCCATGATGATAATGGCCTGGATATCCGAGTCCGACTCAAAAGGCAGCCCGATCATGATATATAGCTTCACATGGATGACACCGTTGCCAATAGCTGTGCGCACTGCCTGGTACAAATCCCGGTCGCTGATTCCTTTGTTAATCACCTGACGCATGCGTTCGCTGCCAGCCTCCGGCGCCAGGGTAATCAAACGGTGGCCGCTTTGGGCCAGGGCCTTAGTCAAGATCTCACTTAAAGAATCCGCCCGCAAAGAGGCTACCGACATGGATATATCCTGCTTCATGATAAATTCGCACAGAAGGTCGATATCGGGATAATCGGAAATAGCAGCGCCCATCAGTCCTACCTTGCCGGTAAAATCCCGGGCTTTCATCACTGACGCTTTGATCTTTTCCAATTGCCTGACCCTGGGATTGCGGAAACAATAGCCTGCCATGCAAAAACGGCAATGCCGGCCACAGCCCCTGGCTACTTCCACCAGAAACATGTCCCCGAATTCAGTATGGGGAGTAAAAATCACCGTCTCAGCCGGATAATCATCCAAATTTTTGATCCAGCGCCGGTGAACAGTCGAAGGAATCTGGTCCTCCACCTGATATCCAATCAAGTGAGTCTCGTTCGCCTGATCATAAACCGGTTTATACAAAGATGGCACATATACCCCTGCTATGAGAGCCAGTTTCCGCAATATCTCACAGCGCGATAGCCCCGCCTGACGTGCTTCATAATAGGCATCCAACACTTCATGGATGACTTCTTCCCCCTCGCCGATGATGCATACATCGACGAAATCGGCGATAGGTTCCGGATTAAACGTGGCGCAGGGCCCTCCGGCAATCACCACGGGATCGGCGTCATCCCTCTCGCTGGTCAGCAAGGGAATGCGCCCCAGAGACAATATATCCAGCAAATGAAAATAATCCATTTCAAAGGTGACGGCAAATCCGATGAGGGGAAACGAGGCCAGCGGCCTTTGGGTCTCCAGGCTCAGCAGCGGCGTGTTCGTCCGGATATATTCGAGTCGCTCTTTTGGATCAGGCAAAAAGAATCTTTCACAGCCGGTATCGCCTCGCTGATTAATTTGCTGATAAATAATATGAAATCCTAAATTGGACATACCAACATGATATGTATTGGGATAAGCAAGCGCAAAGGCTTGTCTTGCTCCGGCGGCAAATACGCGTGCTCCCCGTTCAGCAGACAATGTCTGCTGCAGCCGTTTCTTCAATTCCCACGTCATAGCTTCCTCCGCTTTCCCCGCTTTCAAAGCAGGAAACAGCTCCTCAGGATAAGCGAGCTGTTTCCTCAAAATCACTGCATATAAAATCGCTTGATGGTCGCTTCATCCCACAGTACAATCTCTTTTTCGGCCAGCGAACGAGATACATTAATTAAACGCTGATTGTTCGAGCCGCGGAAAGCCAGGCTTAGATTGCGTTCTCCCCGCTGGAAAGGCCCGTCGATCAAAATATCGGTTGCCGTCAACAAAAGCTGCACATCCTCAGAACTTCGGGCCATGGTTAGTAATTCCTCGAATTTGTATCCGGTATACGTTACCACATCCAGCTTCAGCCTGTTGCTTTTCACTTCCCTGGCAATGGAGTAAAGAGGTTTGGGCTGCATGAAGGGTTCGCCGCCGGAAAAAGTAATCCCGCGCAGGAGTTTAGTCTGTTCGATCATCTGCAAAACAGAAGTAACATCCACCCTTTTCCCGCCCCGGGGATCATGGGTTTCGGGATTATGGCACCCCGGGCAGCGGTGAGGGCACCCTTGCGTAAAAATAACAAACCGTAATCCAGGCCCGTCAACCACACTTTCTTTGGTGACGCCGGCAATCTGAAGTTCCATAAACAACCCCTCTTGGCAAATCAATCGCGCAGCACCTGCCTGCAGGCTGTTTCACCCGACTCGGACGTCCGCTGAAATTCCCTCTGGAAAGAGGTCCCGCATCCCGGACAGGATTCAGAGTCAATAACCCCCATATAACCGCATTTCTCACAGAAATCAATGGGAAAGTTAATACCGGCGTAACCCACATCACAGTTTTTCATATGTCGGATAATATCTTCCACTGCACTCAGATTATTCACCGGCGGAGAAGCAAACTCCACATAACTGATATGCCCGGCATTGGTATATTTGTGATAAATCCCTTCCCGCCTGATTTTTTCAAAGATACTAATCGGATAATGAACCGGAATATGGAATGAATTGGTGTAATAATCTTTATCAGTCACCCCGGGAATAATTCCATATTCTTTCCGGTCTATTTTTACAAACCGTCCGGATAATCCTTCCGCCGGCGTAGCCAGCAGGGTATAGTTTAAATCATATTTTTCGGCAGCCTTGTCCACTTTATTACGCATAAAGGCAACGATCTCTTCACCCAAAGCCTGAGATTCATCACTTTCCCCGTGATGAGCGCCGGTCAAAGCAACCAGAGTTTCCGCCAAACCGATAAAGCCTACCGATAGTGTGCCGTTTTTGATGGCTTCTTCAATTGTTTGATTCGGCTCCAGATGTTCGGAATTCAAGTACAGATGCTGCCCCATTAAAAACGGCATATCTTTGACCAGCAGGCGGGCCTGCACCTGATAGCGGTGATACAGCTGCTCACAGGCCAAATCGATCATTTCTGACACGCTTTGATAAAATCGCATTAGATTCCGTTCGGCTTTAATCGCCAGCCGGGGCAAATTCATGGTGGTAAAGCTCAAGTTGCCGCGCCCGTCAGTCACAGCCTCGCCGCGCCGGTTGGCGATAACCCGGGTACGGCATCCCATATAGCTGACCTGATCGCCATAAGCCTTGTTAAAAGAAGAATCCATGAAACTAAAGGTGGGATTCAGACGTTGAGACGCTACCCGAATCGCCAGCATAAACAAATCATAGTTCGGATCGCCGGGGTTTAAATTGATTCCGTCTTTGAGCCGGAAAATGATATTGGGGAATATGGGGTTTTCCCCCCGGCCCAACCCTTTTTCATATGCCAGCAGCAGATGTTTGGTTACCATTCTTCCTTCCGGAGATATATCGTTACCCAGGTTAAGACTGGAGAATGGGACCTGAGCGCCGGCCCGGGAATGCATACTGTTTAGATTGTAGATGAGGGCCTCCATAGCCTGGTAGGTTTCATCCTCACTGGCGTTTTTCACAAAAGGCGCCATATCCCGATCAAAAAAGGCAAAAGATTGACCGCCATGCATATCGTTCTGGGAACTTTGCAAAATGATAGCAGCCAGTGCCGTAGCCGAAGCCGGCCGTTTGGGCGGACGGATGTAGCCGTGTCCGTTATTAAAGCCTTCCTGCAAGAGGCGACCAAGAGGAATTTGCACACAGGTCAGAGTCTTGCCGTAAAAATCCAGGTCATGAATGTGCAGATCACCCCGTTTATGAGCCATGGCAATATGTTCGGGGATTAAACGATTCAGATAATAAGCCTTACTGGCTGCACTGGCAATCTGCAGCATTTTGGCCGAAGGAGAGTTGGAAACATTGGCATTTTCCCGATTGGTTTCCACCAGGATTTCGGCAACAGCATCCATCAGCCCTGATTTAGCCTCCCTCATGCGGGTGCGTTGATCACGATACAAGATATAGGCTTTTGCGGTTTTTGCATGACCTCTTTCGATTAAAACCGTTTCCACAGTATCCTGAACGTCTTCCACGCTAAACATATTGCCATTGTATCTCTGTTTCAGCTGCCGCAAGACTTCGATGGTCAATTCCATGGCCATCTGTTTATCGGCGCCGCCCACAGCCCTGGCAGCTTTAAAAATCGCCTCGGTGATTTTTGCCTCATCGAAGGGAGCCTCTCTGCCGTCTCTTTTTTTGATTTTCATAAACATTTTTATTCCTCCGTCTCCTAAACCGCTCTTTTATTTTGAGGCCTTCATGAGAGTCTCCAGCTCCTGCATGAAATTGTTGATATCGGCAAATTGACGGTATACTGAGGCAAAACGGACATAAGCCACCTGATCCACCTCTTTTAACCGCTCCATCACCAATTCTCCGATTTTTCGTGTGCTGATTTCGTGTTCCATGGTATTACGCATATCTTTTTCAATCGTATCAGCCAGGGATTCCAGCGTGCTCATTGGCACTGGCCTCTTTTCGCAGGATTTTAATAAGCCATTCAGTAATTTTGCCCGGTCAAATAATTCCCGGCGTCCGTCCTTTTTAATTACCATAAGCGGGATTTCCTCCACCACTTCATAGGTGGTAAAACGCCGGGCACACTGAATGCATTCCCGCCTTCTGCGAATAGAATTACCTTCATTAGCCGCGCGGGAATCTACAACTTTACTCTCAGCAAAATGGCAATAAGGACAACGCACCGGATAACCCCCATTCGCTATGTACTGTATATAGTGTTATAAATTTTAATTATACGCCATATATTGTATGATTCCCTGCTGTAAATACGATTTTTTTAGCAAGAAAAATCAACAGCAATCGCCACCAATCGCTGTTGATTTTTCATATTTGATATAATTTTACCCTTAACCGATTGTGCCGGTACTACCGATTCCTCCCATGCGTTTGGCATGGGGTGCGTCGCCATTAGCATCATTCTCATAGTCACAGCAAAAATATTTTTGAAAAATACCTTGGGCGAATCTCGTGCCTTTGGGCAAAATAAATTTCTCTGGCCCTAAATTCAGGACAGCCACCAGAATATGCCCTTCGTTGTCAGGATTGTTATAATAATCGGCGTCAATAATACCCACGCTGTTGACTAAACAAAGCTGGTGTTTGACAGCCATACCGGACCGAATATAAATGCCGAGGAATTCATCGCCCGGCATATACGCCTTTAATCCGGTGGCAATCAAGGTTACTTTTGCCGGTTCCAAACACACATCTTCGACGGAGAAAATATCATAACCAGCACTGAATTGAGTTTTCCTCTCAGGCAGATGAATCCCAGACGCCAGATCCCGAAAACCGGATACTATTTCAAATCCTCTCACTGGTGTCACAGCGCGATCTCCTCCATAAAGGTTGCGTCCAGCGGCCCCAGGATCGTGCAGGACATAGTCTGGGGCGTAAACAGCTTGCCGCATACGGCTTTGATATCATCCAGCGAAACTTTATTGATCTTCTCTATCACTTCGTCCAGTGTCACATATTTGCTAATTGTAACCTCTGTTGTACCCAGGCGTGACATCCGGCTGCTGGAGCTTTCCAGGCCTAAAAACAGATTTCCTTTCAGCTGTTCCCTGGCTTTGGCAAGCTCTGCCGCCGAAACTCCAGTATCTTTAATCTGAGCGAGATTTTGCAAAATCAGGTCAACAACCTGTTTTGTATTGTCCGGACGAGTTCCGGCATACACTGTCAACAGTCCGGCATCGCTGTAATTGGTCTGGTAAGAGTAAACGGAATAAGCCAAACCCCGTTCTTCGCGGATGGATTGGAACAGCCTGGAACTCATGCTGCCGCCCAGAATATTATTCAAAATATGGACCGCATATAAATCATCCGCGCTCTGTTGCACTCCGATTGAACCAACGCAGATATGCGCCTGCTCAGTATCCTTGCTCTGAACCGATTTGCCGGGAAGAAAAATGGGCGGGACGATTTGCGGTTTTTCCTGCCGGCCTGGCTTTATCTGTCCGAAATACTTCTCCGCTAATTGGACCAGCTTCTCGTGCTGCAGATTCCCGGCGGCAGCGATCACCATCCGTTCCGGGACATAAAAATTCCGGGTGTAATCGCAAATCATGTCCCGGCTAAACCGATGAATCGATTCAACCGAGCCTAAAATATTCCGTCCCAGGGAATGATCGGCCCAAACGTTCGCATAGTGGATGTCATGTACCAGTTCATCAGGAGAATCCTCATACATATTATATTCTTCGAGGACAACTCCTCTTTCTTTGTCAATGTCTTCAGGCGCAAATTTAGAATGCCGCAACATGTCGCTGATGATTTCAACTGCTAAATCCAGGTGAGTATCCAATACTTTCATATAGTAGCAGGTATGTTCTTTGCCGGTATAGGCGTTCATCTGTCCGCCCACCGCGTCCACCGTTTCGGCGATGTCTTTCGCCGAGCGGGATTCTGTACCTTTAAACATCAGATGCTCGATAAAATGCGAAACGCCATGATTGTGGTCCTGCTCATTCCGGGAACCTGTTTTTACCCAAACGCCAAAACTTACGGATTTAAGGTGCGGCATAGCTTCTGATATGACCCGGATGCCATTCGATAATACAGATTTATGATACATACACTACTCCTTGCCTCTTCTTATTGATCCCTATATACAAATTGTATTCTCAACGTGAAAATCCTGCTTATAAAAAATTAGATTTCAATACCGCTGTTAATTTTCAGGATATGAAGCAAACCCGGAGTAAGCCTCCGGGTTTGCGATCAATTTGGATTTACGCGTTCTTGAAGTATCTTATAATCCCCTGATACACTCCCTCCGCCAGACGCTGCTGGTAGGAAGGAGTCTTAAGTTTCGCTGCTTCCGCCGCGTTAGTTACAAAGCCCATTTCAACTAAGACGCTCGGCACGGCATTGTTGCGCAGTACATAAAAGGTGCCGGCTGAAATTCCTTTGTCAACGGCGTCTGTCTCGGCAATCAGTTCTTTTTGGATAGCAGAAGCCAGCTGGGAAGAACGGCCTTTGGGGTAAAATGTCATAGCGCCGGCGATTTTCTTATCAGGGTTCGAGTTAGAATGGAGACTGACGAAGATGTCGGCTTTATTTTTGTTGGTAATATCCAATCTGGCTTGCAATTCCTTGCCCAGAGAACTGCCGTTGGCGGCAACTGACCGGTCGCTGGTCCGGGTCATGACCACATTGGCGCCGGAGGCCGCCAATTTGTTGCGCAACATAGCAGCTACAGCCAGGTTAACATCCGCTTCTTCTACGTTATTGTCCACCGCCCCCGGATTGCTTCCTCCATGGCCTGGGTCGACTACAATGGTTTTTCCTTTCAGCGAAGAACTGGTGCCAGGCCTTGTCTTACTTGGAAGAGTAGCACTGCGGTCATCTTTTTTATCATTATTGAATATGGGGCCCAATATTAGATTGTAAAAAAACTGAAGTACCCTCTCGATAACATTAGGTTTCCCTGCTTTGACGCTACTATCCGATGCGGCGCCGGCGGCGTAAGCCCCCGGAAGAGCAATCATTACGTTGCAGATCATAAACAACAAGAGAAGCCATGTTATTCTTTTTGTATTTTTCATAGTAACCTCCTGTATGGTGATCCAAATTTTTCACTGAACCGCCATAAAATCCGCCATTGTGGACGATAGTTCCAGGCAGCACAGTCTATTTCTCCTCACGCACCGAGTAGCACAATAATGACATTATGTAAACAATATTAACATAAATAACAATAAAAAACAGCAGGAAAATTCTCCTGCTGTTAAAAACTCAGCTATATTAAGCCCTTAAGGGATTATGATTTCAGAAATTGTGACTACTTCATACCCCTTTTTCCTGATTTCATCGATTAACTGCCCTAACGCTTTTTGAGTAGGTTCGGTAGGATGCATTAAAATAATGGCGCCATTTTGCAATTTACTTGTGACTCGCTGAATGATCGTGGCCGGCGCCGGCCTCTTCCAGTCGACGGTATCAATGGTCCACATAATGGTTTTGTATCCTAATTCATCGGCTGCCGCTAAAACCGTGTCATTGTATTCGCCGTATGGCGGCGCATACAATGTCGTCTTCTTGCCGGTCAATTCTTTAACCAGCTCTTCGGTACGGGCGATTTCCTGCTGATTTTGCTCTTTGGACAATTTGTTGGGGTGGGGATGACTATAGCTGTGATTGGCGATTTCATGCCCATTTTGAGCCAGTTCCCTAAGAGAATCCGGATTGCGTTTAGCCCAACTGCCGCCGATAAAAAATGTCACTTTTACCTTTTTCTCATTCAGAACACGCAGCATGTCCGGCAATAGATCTTCTCCCCAAAATACGTTGCAGGCTAAAGCAACGTTGGGCTTGACAGCATTGCCCTGAAAAATGGGGCTTATTTTTTTTTCTTGCTGCGTCCGGACGATCAATGAATCAGCGGTCGGATTTATGTCCGATACAACAGCCAGGACCACAAAAACGGCGGATACAAAGACCAAATACCAGGAACGAACGGTGACGACCCAAAAACGCATTAAAAAAGTCACCTCGATTTGCATCAAAAACTTGCTATTCAATACTATTCAAAAAGTGACCGATTCATGAATCACAGCGCCAAAATTCGGTGAACACTCATTTAGCAAGGAACTCGCTAAATGAGGCAAGGAGAAAAACAAAAAATCTCCTGGCGGATAAACAGCGGTTATCCACCAAGAGAGGATCTGCAAAGACGGATTCGTTATACCAAACAATATTGCTTATGAAACTCCTTGACATGCTCCAGGGTCATCAGTGCCGTTTCTTTTGTATTGACCAACTTAACCAAGTAGGTTTTATTGCCCCAGGGCGAAAGCTCCATCACCATGTCCGGGTTAATAATAAAGCTTTTGTGACAGCGGAAGAAGCGGTATTTATTCAACCGTTTTTCCAAACTTTGCAGTGACTCACAGGTTTGAACAGGACTGCTCCCGGCGATATGAATCGTCGTCTTACGCTCGTTGCGTGTAATGAAGATAATATCCTGAATACTGATAAAGACGCTCTTCTCATTGGATGAAGCTATAAGTTTAGGGTTTTCCTTTCGATGCGGCGTTACTTCTCGTTGTAAAGCCACAACTTGTTCTCGCTCTTTTTTCAATTCTTTAATTCGGTTTGTCGTTTGTCGAATCCGCTCCAAATCAAAGGGCTTCACCAGATAGTCGAAGGCGTAGACTTCAAAAGCCTCCTGCATAGAACAACTAAAATCAGTCGCAAAGACGAGAAAAATTTTCGAGTCGATATCGAAGATTTCCTGGGACGCTTCGATGCCGTTCAATGCCGGCATATCAATATCCAAAAACACGGCATCCGGCTCCATTGTTTCTACCATCGCAACAAGCTGGCGTCCATTTTCCGCCTCTCCGATGACGGTTAACTCAGGGATCTCTTCCAGGGCACGTTTTAAAACCACCCGCATGGAGACGTCATCTTCGGCGATAATGACCTTCAGCATTTGAAAAAATACCTTTTTTTCAGCTCTCACTCATGGTCTCGTAAGTGTTCCGGTACCTGGGGTTGATAACTAGTTGTGGCACAAGCTGGCAGAAACAACATAGGCGCTACCGCAAGCATGCATCGAGTCACATAATACAGCCATTTTCTTTTAAAATTCTGTACCATATCCATCCCGCCTTTTTAATAAAATTACTATACTATAATTATAATGGGTGTTATTTTTATAACGCAAGTAACCTTGTCTAAAAAATCGGTAGCCATGTCTACATTTGCTGTTTCTTTGTCCGAAAAGTAATGCAGCAGCTGTCAAACACCCGCTCCATAGCAGCGGCAAAACGATAACCGGCGGGGGTAATGCTAAAAATTTGCCACCAGAATCCCCCGATGCTTGCTGCGATTAGAGCAGCAGCCAAGGGTGTGTTCCGCCCGCTGAAGATCAATCCTAAACTCACTGCGGCCGCCCAAGCAATAATAAACAGAAACGAAAACCTTTTATATTTTTCTCTTTTCTTTGCTGAAACAATCGGCTTCGCCGGTGTATCGCCAGGCGCCCACTTATTTACCGCATAAAATCCGGCGGCAACTGAGAAAATCATCAAGGCAGCCAACAAAGCCGGCGGTGCCTGCCTCCCAAGCAGCGCCGCTAACTGTCCAATGCTTACAAGAGCAACCGTTCCCAGCACGAAGCAGCGAAGAGCGGTTGAACAGTGAGAACCGCCGGAAACAAGCCGCAAAAGGAGGGCGGTAAGCATGGCAGCCAAAACATAGGGTACAGTCCCTAACGCTAAAGCAATTCCAATAACCCCCCCCAGATTAACAAAGAATCCCAGCAAATATTCCATCACGAACCGCACTGTGTCCGTCTCTTTGCTGTCAAGGCCCGTTTTCTCTGACAGATAGCGCGCCACGCATACAGCAGTATCCTTTAGTATATCCACTGCCTATCCCCCCAATTATTCATTCAGCCAGGAATAACTACCCGAAAAGAAGTACCGTTGCCATCACTCTCCGCCTGAATATCACCATTGTATTTGTGTACAAGGGTCTGGACACTATAGAGTCCCATTCCCCGGCCTTCGCCTTTAGTCGAAAATCCTGGCATAAATATTTTGGCGCTCACTTCCGGAGAAATCGGTGAACCGCTATTGTTCACCTCCACAACAAATCCCCTGAGGTCTTGCCCAATCATTACCTCCACCTTTCTTTCCGGCACTGGCAGTTGGGCCACTGCCTCCATCGCATTGTCGATGAGATTGCCCAAAATCAAGTTAACATCCCTCACTTCCAGGGGCAATTGCCGTAAACTTGTTTTCACCGTAATATGCAGGTCAATGCTGCGGGCTTCCGCCAGGCCAGCCTTGGTATGCAGCAGGGCGGTAACACCCAGATTATCCGTTCTAACCAATTCAGAGGTTGCGGCCACTTCGTTTACGCTCTTTTTTAAATAGTCCCGGGCCTCTTGAAATGCCTGGACTTCCAGTAAACCGTAGATCACCTGCAGTTCGTGGGTAAAATTATGACGCTGCACCCGCATCGTATTCAATAATTCTTCTATATGACGTAAATTATCAAGCTGCGCCTGGGTTTCAACCTCATTACGAATAAATTCCATACATTGTTTGATAACCATCAAGGTAATAACCGGTATAGCTGTATTCATCAAGACAAAAGAGAAATGTATGGGTATCCCAAAGTTAGCATGATTCTTATCATCTATATAGTATTGCAAACCTAACCAAAGCATCAATATACTTTGGACCAACATCAAACTAGCCAGTAGAAAAAGACTGTTCCCAGTTTTCCTTTTCCAACCGCTCATGAACCGGATATTGAACCGGTAGATCAAAAAAGCAACTAGCAGAGTAATCATCAGTTGCATGATAAACATGGGCAAACGTTGCCACCAGTTATCGGGACTCACAACGGAGGGAACGAAATCTTTTATTATAAAAATCATTGCGGGATACATCAAGGTTTCGATACAAAGATAGATACTAAACCCGAACAAAACAGCCAGACAGCTGTCTTGATACGGAAACCGCATAACGCGACGTATTATCATCGCCATGGCAGCAATTTGCGCCACTGTATGAACACCAAATGGAATAGCAATCAATTTGCCGACAACAAGGAATAATAAAACATCAAAAAGGGCTTGGATTCCTCCGATTAGCAAAATTTTACGAAAACCCGGCCTAATCCCCAGCAGAGAGAGGCTCAGCAGCACTAAGACCATGGCTTCCGGAAATGAATAAAAAAGGATAATCGTAAAAGTAATCTCTGGCAACTTCTTGCTCAACTCCCTGAAAAATGATTTTTTAATATATTATTAATACCACCAAAGACTACCTTCTCACTTGATTTTTTTGGTTTTTCTTTTGTTTTTCTTTTATTCTTTTGTTTTTCCCCATTATTTTCTATAACCATGCGGTAATCTCCTCTAAAAAGGAACTCAAAAAATAAAAGGCTACCCCATCATTTGGTATAGCCCCCAATTTATACTTTCTTAATTATAGTTAAAAAACATAAACCATCAGGTTTATGTTTTCGCGCTTTATTCGCCGGCCTTTTCACCTTTCAGCAATTCTTTGCGGGAAAGGTTAATTCTTCCCTGTCGGTCGATTTCGGTGACTTTAACCATGAATTCATCGCCGATTTTAACCACATCTTCCACTTTATTGACCCGTTCCCGGGCCAGTTGCGAGATGTGAATCAAACCTTCCTTGCCGGGCAAAATCTCGGCAAAGGCCCCGAAGTTCATAATGCGGGTTACTTTACCAAGGTAAGCAGCGCCTACTTCCACTTCTCTCACCAGATTTTCGATAATCCGGACGGCCTTCTGTCCGGCTTCCATGTCCACAGCCGCGATAAATACCTTGCCGTCATCTTCAATGTCGATGCTGACGCCGGTTTCGTCGATAATTTTCTTAATGATTTTGCCGCCTGGTCCGATGACATCCCGAATTTTATCCGGGTCAATGGACATAGTGATAATGCGTGGGGCATAAGGCGACAACTCAGGCCGGGGTTGTTGGATTACTGCCAGCATGGTGTTCAGAATATGCATCCGTCCCTGCTTGGCCTGCTCCAGAGCGGACTGCAAAATGTCCTTGGTTAAACCGGCAATTTTTATATCCATTTGAATCGCGGTAACGCCTTTAGTCGTACCGGCCACTTTAAAGTCCATGTCGCCTAAAGCGTCTTCCATGCCTTGGATATCGGTGAGAATCGTATAATATTCGCCGTCTTTGACCAATCCCATAGCCACGCCTGAAACCGGCGATTTGATTGGTACACCGGCATCCATCAGGGAAAGAGTGCTGCCGCAGACGCTGCCCATGGAACTGGACCCGTTGGATTCCAAAACTTCCGATACCAAACGGATGGTATAAGGGAACTCGCTTTCAGGCGGAATCACCGGCACCAAAGCCCGTTCCGCCAGAGCGCCATGGCCGATTTCCCTGCGTCCGGGACCGCGGGATGGCCGGGTTTCACCTACGCTGTAGGAAGGAAAATTATAGTGATGTATGTAGCGCTTGGATTCCTCGACACCCAGCCCGTCCAGGATCTGTTCATCACCGATAGCACCTAAAGTGGTTACGGTAAGGACTTGAGTTTGTCCCCGGGTAAACAGGCCTGAACCGTGAGTTCTGGCTAGCACGCCGACTTCGCAGCTGATAGGGCGAACTTCGTCCAGTTTACGACCATCCGGTCTGATTTTATCGACCGTGATCATTTTGCGGACAATTTCTTTCAGCACTTTTTGCATGACATAAGAAATATCTTTGCCTTTATCGGGGTAAATCTCAGCAAAATGCTGAGCGCCATCAGTTTTCACGGCTTTTATATTTTCTTCCCGGGTCAATTTGTCTGAATTAAAGACGGCAACTCGCATTTTCTCGGTAATATATTCACGCACCGCCTGATTAATGTCAGCCTGCGGCTCATACACTTTCAGTTCTTTTTTGGGCAAGCCGATTTCTTTGACCATTGCCTCCTGGAAATCAACAATCTGACGAATTACGTCATGACCAAAAGAAATGGCCTCCAAAATCACTGCTTCCGACAGTTCATTGGCACCGGCTTCTACCATTAAAACAGCATCCTTGGTTCCCGCCACTACCAGGTTTAACTCACTTTCTTCCTGCTCTTTGACAGTAGGATTAATAACGAACTGTTCGGCAATTCTGCCAACCCGCACCCCGCCAATAGGTCCCTGGAAAGGAATATCCGAAATACTTAAAGCGCAGGATGCTCCGATCATAGCCGGAATTTCCGGCGGATTATCCTGATCTACCGACAGTACAGTAGCAACAATCTGCACATCATTACGGAATCCCTCGGAAAATAAGGGTCGAATCGGGCGGTCAATCAACCGTCCTGCTAAAATTGCCGCTTCACTGGGACGACCTTCCCGTTTGATAAAGCCGCCCGGAATCTTTCCTACAGAATACAGTCTTTCTTCATAATCTACAGTCAATGGGAAAAAATCAATGCCTTCCCTGGGTTCAGCCGATGCCGTAGCCGTAACCAGCACAGCGGTATCACCATAGCGAACCAAGGCGGCCCCATTGGCCTGTTTAGCAAGTTTGCCTGATTCCACGACCAGTAACCTGCCACCGATTTGCATTTGAAAACTATGCATTCGGTTTCCTCCTCTATGCCACTTTTTTTCCAAAGTTTAGAACTTCGACATATTTTTTATTATTCCCTTTTTATTTTTATCTAAACCGTAAAATCCGTGACAAGAAAAAATTCACTTTGTGGAACTTTTTTCTGTCTTAGTCATTAAAACAAAAAGCGGGTATTACCCCGCTTTTTGTTTATTTTCTTAAATTCAGCTTTTCTAGGATCGAACGGTAACGTTCGATATCGCTGTCGCGCAGATAATTCAGCAAACCTCTGCGCTGACCTACCATCTTCAACAAACCGCGACGGGAATGATGATCTTTTTTGTGTTCCTTCAAATGCCCGGTCAGGTAGTTGATTCGTTCGGTAAGAATGGCAATCTGCACTTCCGGCGAACCGGTATCGGTCTCATGGATTCGATACTTTTCAATTAATTGTTGTTTTTGTTCGGGAGCTAACATGCTGGCACCTCCTTTTTTCCTGTATCCCCTCTAGCCAAGATCATCGTCGGAGAGTCGATGATCCTCGCCAAGGTTCTATAACCGCTTTGGTAAAACGCCGCAGTTATCTACGATAGATATTGTATCATATGAAATAATGGATGTAAACTATCCGGTTTGATCAACATGGTCAAAATAACGGCGGGCCTGAACAATATCAGAGGATATTTGGGCCTGAAGCTGATCGGCATTGGCAAAAGTCACTTCTCCCCGTATGCGGGTGAGGAAATCCACCGAAATCATTTCACCATAAATGTCCCGGGCAAAATCAAAAATATGAGTCTCCAGTCTGCGGCACTGTCCGGAAAAGGTCGGGTTGGTCCCAATATTAGCCACTCCCTGATAACTATCCGCACCAATATTGGCCCGGACAGCATACACTCCGTCACGGGGGATAGCCGTTCTTTCCGGTAAACTCAAGTTAGCGGTGGGAAAACCAAGTAAGCGTCCTCTTTGCTGCCCCGAAACCACAGGACCGGATAAACGCAGAGGCCTTCCCAGAAGTTTCCTGGCCAACTCTACGTTCCCCTCCAGGATCAACTGCCGGATCGCCGTACTGCTGACCATCCTGTCTTCCAAAAATACCGCTTCATGCACATCTACCGCAAAACCGAATTCCTGACCGAAAACTCGCAGCATATCCGGAGATCCTTTCCCCTGATAGCCAAAAGAAAAATTAGGACCGACCACTACCTGGGAAGGTCTGATATGCTGCATGAGAAATTGGATGAATTGACGGGGCTGAAATTTCAAAAGCTCTGCGGTAAATGGAACGAAAAACAGCAAATCGACTCCAATTTCGGCAATCAGATCAATCTTTTGCTGCATGGAAGTAATCTGCAGGGGATTGTGCCTGGGATCAATGATAGACATGGGGTGATTGGAAAAGGTAAGGACCGCGCTCGTCCCCTGTTGTTTCTTGGCGTAGGCGACAGTTTTGCCAATAATCCGCTGGTGCCCCACATGAACTCCGTCAAAGGTGCCAAGAGCAATTGCGATATTCGAAACGCTTTTATCTATCTTTTCGATTTGGGTAAATAGCTTCATACTACTGCAACTCTCCCAAAATTTCGCTCAAAATTCGTCGCCCTAAAATTCTCCCTTGTCTGTCCCCTATCATCGATCAGTGGGAAAAATCTTATGGGGCGCGATCAAGCCATGAGCTGTCGCTTTTCCAATACCAATGAATCGGTTGCCATGGTATATTCTCAGGAGAAAATCCCCTGTGTCGTTTGCTGTATCCGGCCTAGATGGCGGGGCCGAAATTTTCTGCCCGTTTATAAAACCGGCGGCAAGAGGCTGGTCTATTGTCAATCGAGGCAAATGTTCCAAATATAAATCAGGCGATGTTAAACAAATCTCAGGATGAGTCTGGATTTCCTCGAGGGTTGCGGCGGTATCCAACAAAAATCCGCCGACCCTGGTCCGAACCAGAAAAGACATGACTGCCGGACAACCCGCCGCCTGTCCGATATCAACACATAAAGAACGGATATAAGTTCCCTTGGAGCATTCCACGTCAAACAATATGGTATTATCCTGAACTCGTAACAGTTTTATGTCCTGAATGGTAATTTGTCGTGGTTCCGGCTGCACCTCCAGCCCTTGACGCGCCAGTTCGTACATTTTCTTGCCGCCGACCTTGATGGCGGAATAGACCGGTGGTATCTGAAACTGAGTGCCTAAGAACTGCCGCAAAACAGGTTCCATTTGATCGAACCGCAGGTTCGGTGGGTCTTGGGACTTAATCACTGCGCCGGTATCGTCACCCGTATCGGTTTGATAGCCAAAAGTAAGTTCAACCCGGTAGCTTTTACTGCAATCGGCAAAATACTCAACCAGCCGGGTAGCCCGTCCCAGCAGCACCGGCAAGACTCCGGCGGCAGCGGGGTCCAAAGTTCCGGCATGACCTACTTGTTTTGTTTGGTATACTCTCCGGACAAAGGACACCACATCATGTGAGGTCATCCCCGGTGGTTTGAGAACATTCAATGCGTGAAACATCGCTTTACCGCTCCGCCAGTCCGCGGGCAATCGCCTCTAATATCCTGCTTTTTGCCTGGTCCAAGGTAGTATTAAGGGTGCAGCCGGCAGCTCTCATATGCCCGCCGCCACCAAAGGAAAGTGCAATTTTACTGACATCAGCGGTCTTTGACCTCAAACTCACCCGAACGCAGTCGGCTTCCACTTCCTTCAGCATAACAGCTACTTCCACCCCGGCAATACTGCGGGGATAATTAATATAGCTTTCGGTATTTTCGGTCAGAGACAAAGCATGAGAATCAACCGTAATCAGGGCGGCCCGACCTTCTTGCTGCAGTTCCAATGTCCCTAATACGGCGATAAGTGACTGGATATCAGCCAAGGTGCTGGTTTCAATGGATTCGGACACCAGCTCAGGCTTCACCTTTTGCTCCAGTAAATCCGCCGCATACCGCAAAACCTTTGGCGTCGTATTCGCATAACGGAAAAAACCGCAGTCCGTAGCAATAGCCGTGTATAAGCACAGCGCAGAGTCAGGATCAATCGGCTCGCCGGCGGCATGGATCAGATCCACAATGATTTCACCGGTGGCGGCCGCCTTGGTATCCACATACCAATAATCAGCAAACTGAGTATTGGACACATGGTGATCCAGGTTTAGAACCGGCCCGCTGACGCAGGCTCCCACGCGGCCAATTCTTTCTTTATCGCTGGCATCCAATACAATCAATAAATCCGTGATATATTGTTCGTTCTGATGAGCCGGTTTTTTTATATCGGTCCAATTTGGCAAAAACCGAAACCCGCTTGGCACATCATCATCTAACAGCAGCGTTGCTTTCTTTCCCGCCGCCTTTAGATGATGATACAGGCCCAGCATGGACCCCAGGCAGTCTCCATCCGGATGAATATGACCGGTAATAAGGATTTGATCAGCCGATCGTATAAGATTGTGCGCCTGATCCAAACTAACTTTCATCAGCATTTCCCGCTTCGTTCTGTTTTATCTGATCCAGCAGTTTCTGTATCTTGACGCTGTGATCCAAAGTTTCATCCAGATGAAACGAGAGTTCCGGCGTAATTCGTAACTGGATCCGTTTGCCGATCTCAGTCCTCAAATAACCCAAAGCGCTTTGCAATCCTTTTAAACTTTGGGCTTTACTCTCATCGCTGCCCATCACACTGACAAAAACTTTGGCTTGATGCAGATCTCCGGTGGCTTCTACCCGGGTAACGGTAACAAATCCAATCCGGGGATCTTTCAACTCAGTTAATATCATATTACTGATTTCTTGTTTAATAAACTCCTGGACTTTTTCGATACGCAGCTGTCCCATGATCCAACCTCCGTTTTAGACCTAACTGCCCGGTTTCACCAATTCCATAGTGAAGGCTTCCAATATATCTCCTTCTTTTATGTCCCGGAATTTTTCTATGGAAATACCGCATTCATATCCGGCGGTAGCTTCTTTGACTTCATCTTTGAAACGCCGCAGCGATTCAACTTTGCCCTCATGAATGACAATGCCGTTGCGGATGATACGGATTTGGGAATGATTGGTCACTTTCCCTTCCAGCACATAGGAGCCGGCAACAACAGCTTTGGGCACGGAGAACACCTTTCTCACTTCAATTCTGCCCTGAACCGCTTCTTTGTACTCTGGCGCTAGCATGCCGGTCATAGCGGCCTCTACATCGTTGATGACATCGTAAATGATGCGGTAAGTGCGGATATCGATTTTTTCCGCCTCGGCCGCTTTGCGAGAATTGGCGTCAGGGCGCACGTTAAAGCCGATGATTAAGGCATTGGCCGCTGAAGCCAGCATAACGTCCGATTCGTTGATAGCGCCCACACCGGCATGGACAATACTGACCCGGACTTCTTTGTTCTGTAAGCCGGCAAAAGCTTGGCGAAGGGCTTCAATGGACCCCTGCACGTCAGCTTTGATCACGATGTTCAGGTCCTTGAGCTTGCCTTCCTGAATCTGGCTAAAGAGATCATCAAGTGAAACTTTTTGCACCTGATTCATTTCATCCGTGCGCTTTTTGGCAAAGCGTTTTTCCGCCACTGCCCGGGCCGTTGATTCATCTACCGCCACCAAAATATCGCCGGCTTGGGGCACATCTGACAGGCCCAATACTTCCACCGGCGTCGAGGGCGGCGCTTTTTTCAGTTTTTCTCCCCGCTCATTCACCATGGCTCTGACCTTGCCAAAGGCAGTGCCGGCAATAATGGTATCGCCGATATGTAAAGTTCCTTTTTGTACCAGCACACTGGCAACCGGCCCTCTCCCCTTGTCCAGCTGAGCTTCAATGATAGTGCCGTAAGCCAGTCGATTGGGATTGGCTTTCAGGTCTTGGACTTCGGATACCAGGAGAATCATTTCCAGCAATTCGCTAATACCGGCCTTGGTATGAGCCGAAACCGGGACAACAATCGTATCACCGCCCCATTGCTCCGGCACCAGTCCGTGCTCAGTCAGCTGCTGGGTAACCCGGTCCGGGTTAGCTTCGGGCCGGTCTATTTTGTTCACAGCGACGATAATCGGCACCTTAGCTGCTTTAGCATGGTTAATCGCTTCGATAGTTTGAGGCATCACGCCGTCATCTGCTGCCACAACCAGGATGGCAACATCAGTAACCTGCGCCCCGCGAGCTCGCATAGCCGTGAAGGCTTCATGCCCCGGCGTATCGAGAAACACCACTTTCTTACCCTGGTAGTTGACTTGATAAGCCCCGATATGCTGCGTAATCCCGCCGGCTTCCTGGGCAGTCACGTTGGTTTGGCGGATCGCATCCAGCAGCGAGGTTTTGCCGTGGTCCACGTGGCCCATGATGGTAACGACCGGCGGTCTGGGCAAAAGGGATTCCGGACTGTCTTCAATTTCCGGAATTTCCGTAGGATCTTCCGCCGGCGGCAGTTCCTCCACAGTGATGCCAAATTCAGAGCCCAGGATCGAGGCGGTTTCAATATCCACCTCTTGATTAATCCCGGCCATGACTCCAAGCACCATGAGTTTTTTGATGATTTCGCTTACTTCCCGCCCAAACTTACTGGATAATTCTTTTACCGTAGCCGGTCCGTCCAGTTTCACCACTTTCGGTTTGGCCGGTTCTTGCCTGACTTGCGCCTGAGCGTTCATTGGCGGGCGTTGATTGGAATTTCGCTGTGGTGAACGCTGCCTCGTATTAGCAGGCCCTTTTCTGTTAGTCCCTTGTTGCTGCTGTTGTTTAGAGTAAGGCTGTTGTTGCCCTTGACCCGTATGCTGGTTTTTAGACCTGAATTGATCATTCCTGCCCGGTTGATTCGGTCTTTGTTGCTGCGGGGCATTTGGCCCTTGCCTGTCACCGATATTACGGCTGCCCGTCCCACCAGTCTGTGAAAAACGCTGCTGTTGGTGCGGCTGGCCCTGCGGCGCCCCACCTGCAGTATGATGTCCCCCCTGGCCCGGCGCTGCCGGACGTTGTCCGGCCGGCATATTGGGCATATTGTTAGGCCTTTGGGGCGGACGTTGTTGGCCCGGCGCTGATGAATAGGGAGGACGCTGTCCCCCTTGCTGATGATATCCCTGCTGGGGCGGCCGCTGGCCGGCCTGGGCAGTATTATGAGACTGGGGTGCAGGCCTTTGACCCGTTTGAGCATTGGCCCCGTATCTCCCAGAGTTACCGGGGTTCGGTCTTGCCTGACCCGCCTGACCGGCAGGCCTCTGTCCGGCTGGATAAGGCTGACGGTTCTGAACCGGCGCCGTCGGCTGAGGTCTTTGTGGCTGAATGCCGCGCCGGTCATCGGCAGCGGGTTTGGGCGCAACCGCCGGCATAGATGCCGGCGATTGCGCCGGTCTCAGATTAGCATTTCTGTCCTCTTTCGGCGGTTTAGGCTGACCCTGCGGTTCCGGCATTTCCGGACCTGTCTTACGGGCGAAAGTCCGTTCAATAACGGCTTTGGCATTATCTTCGACGCTGCTCATATGATTTTTGGCAACAATGTTATTACGCGCTAATATATCGATGATGACCTTGCTGGTTGTATTATAGTCTTTTGCCAGTTCATATACTCTATATTTCGACATTGATCCACCCCCATTTTCTTCTCGGCTATGTGTGCTCCAGGCACAATTTCTTGACCGCCAGGCCAAATCCGGCATCCGTGATTGCCAAAGCGGCCCGCTGGGCCTTGCCGATACTTGCGCCCAACTGTTCTTTCGATAACACTTCCACACAAACAACTTTATAGTAATTAGCCATGTCCTGGTAACCTTTTCGGGTATTATCGGAAGCATCCGCAGCGATCAATACGATGTGAACGCTGCCGTTGCGAGCTGCCTTAGTGATGGCGTCGTCGCCGGAAATCACTTTGCCGGCTTTTTGGGCCAGTCCCAGCATGGCGATTAATTTGCATTGGGTACCGCTAGTATGCATGCCTTTATTTCCTCATAAGTTTCAGGTTGCAGCGCCTGCTTCAACGCCCGTTCCAGCCTCTTTTCCTTATACGCTTTGGTAAAACAGGTTTCGTTATTGCAGATATAGGCGCCACGCCCGGCTTTTTTTCCTGTCAAATCCAGGACGATTTGTCCTTCCGGGGTACGCAGGACTCGAAGCAGTTCCTTTTTACTCTTCATTTCCTGGCAGCCCACGCACATGCGCTGGGGATTTTTTTTTGTTTTCAAGTCAACTCCCCCTAAACCAGCGATCCGGCCTGGGATTCACTTTTAATATCAATTTTCCATCCGGTTAATTTAGCCGCCAGCCGGGCGTTTTGCCCCTCTTTGCCGATGGCCAGGGAGAGCTGGTAATCAGGGACCACAACCTTAGATATTTTCTCGGTCTCATTGACATCCACCAAGACCACTTTCGCCGGACTGAGAGCACTAGCGATATACTTAGCCGGATCCGAATTCCATTTCACAATATCAATTTTCTCGCCCCGTAATTCGTTTACAATAGTCTGCACACGCATTCCTTTGTGTCCGACACAGGCGCCAACCGGATCCACGTTTTCATCCCGGGAATAAACGGCTATCTTTGACCTCAGGCCTGGTTCGCGGGCAACCGATTTGATTTCCACAACCCCATCGTGTATTTCCGGCACTTCCAACTCAAACAGCCGTTTTAAGAGTCCTGGGTGAGTGCGGGAAACGAGAATCTGAGGGCCTTTAGTGGTTTTTCTCACTTCAGTAATATACGTTTTGATACGGTCACCGGGTTTATACAGTTCACCGGTCATTTGCTCGGAAGGAGCCAGGATGGCTTCCGCTTTCCCCAGGTCGATCAATACGTTTTTCTGCTCGATCCGCTGTACAATTCCTGTGACAATGTCACTTTCCCGATTGGAAAATTCCTCAAAAATAATCCCACGCTCAGCCTCACGAATGCGTTGCACCACGACCTGCTTGGCAGTTTGGGCGGCAATACGTCCGAAGTTTTTGGGCGTGACCTCCAATTCAACCACATCGTCCAGCTCATATCGAACATCGGTTCTTTTTGCCTCTTCTAAAGATATTTCCATTCTGGGGTCCTTTACCACCTCGACAACGGTCTTACGGGCAAAAACGTGTATGTCCCCTGTACTCCGGTCCAGTGAAACCCTTACATTTTGAGCCGATGCAAAATTACGCTTATAGGCTGATATCAGAGCCGCTTCGATGGCGTCAAATAAAACTTCTGTAGATATCCCTTTTTCCTTGCCCAACTGCTCAAAAGCCTGCATAAATTCTGCGTTCACAAATATATTCCCCCTATTCAATTTTACTGTGCTGACAATCTAAAAATCAATGTGCAAACGCACTTGTGAAACTTTATCCCACGGAATGTTCATCACGCTGTCATCCACTTTGATGACAACGTGATTGTCCCTTAAACCGTCGAGTTCGCCGACAATTTTCTTGCTGCCGTTAATCGGAGCAAAGGTATGGACTTCGACTGTATCTCCGGCATGACGCTGAAAGTCTCTTTCTTTTTTTAAAGTTCTATCCAGGCCCGGTGAAGACACTTCCAGATAGTAACTTTCTTTAATGGGATCTAATTCATCCAGTTTATTCTCCAATTTTTCACTGACCCACTGACAGTCATCCATATCAATGCCGCCAGGTTTATCTATGTATACCCGCAGATACCAGTCCCTTTCTTTTACATATTCCACATCCACCAATTCCAGCTTGGTATCTTTGATAATATCCAAGATAAGGCGTTCCGCGGTTTGTTCAATTGGTTTCATAGCGCCACTTCCCCTTAACTATACTACCATCTAGTTTTACCAGATAGCAGCAGTACATATACTGTTCGCAATTTTCAACATGGCAGTCATAGCAGTAAGATGAAAGAGTGGGTTTGAAACCCACTCTTTCACCGACTCCAATCTTTACTAATCTTAGTATACCACTAAAGGATGCATTTTACAATGTTTGCGGGAGTGAATTATATGCCCGAGGAAAAATTAAGCAAACAGCAGCATTTGATCGGTAGGAGGCAATCCTTGCAGACAGCCGTGTTCCTGCAAAATATCGATCACCGTTTTGGACACCCGCGCCCGGTTCCTGAGATCTTCCATTGAGGAAAAGGGCCTGCCCTGGCGTACCTGGGTAATATTCCAGGCGGCGGAGGCGCCTACTCCCTGCAGAGAGGCAATCGGAGGCAGCAGGTCGCTACCCGCGATTAAAAATTTAGTGGCATCGGAACGATAGAGATCCACACGCTGAAAATTAAATCCCCGCAAATACATTTCCAGCGCCATTTCGATAATCGTCTGCAGACTCTTTTCTTTCGCAGTCAATGTATTGCCTTTTTGCTCAAATTCCGCCAGTTTGTTTCGCAGCGACTGGGCTCCCTGCAAAATTAAATTCGCATCAAAATCATCCGCCCGGACCGAAAAATAGGAAGCATAAAAGGCTTGGGGATAATACACTTTGAAATATGCGATGCGGAAGGCCATCATCACATAAGCTACTGCATGGGCTTTGGGAAACATATATTTGATCTTCTGGCAGGACTCTATATACCATTCCGGCACATTTTTTTGCCGCAGTTTCTCACAGTCTTCGGCTTTCACGCCCTTGCCTTTACGCACGCTTTCCATGACTTTAAAGGCGATTTGCGGCTCTACTCCCCTTTGAATCAAATACACCATGATGTCATCCCGGGCGGAAATAGCCTCGGAAAGTTTGGCCGTCCCGTTTTTAATCAAATCCTGGGCATTATTGAGCCATACATCCGTTCCGTGGGAAAAACCGCTAATCCGCACCAGTTCGCTAAAGGTCTTAGGGCTGGTGGTCTCCAGCATTTGTCTGACAAACTTCGTACCAAACTCAGGAATGCCGAAGGTACCCACTGTAGACCCTAATTGTTCGGGAGTCAGATCTAAAGTGGTAGTAGATGAAAACAAAGCCATGGTTTTACTGTCATCAAAAGGAATCCGTTTGGCATCCACGCCGGTCAAGTCTTCCAGCATTTTGATCACCGTGGGATCATCGTGCCCCAGAATATCCAGTTTGACCAGCCTGCTGCTGATGGAATGATAGTCAAAGTGGGTGGTTATGGTCTTGGAGTTTTTATCGTCCGCCGGATACTGGATTGGCGTAAAATGATGGACATCCATATCCCGCGGAACAACCATGATGCCGCCAGGGTGCTGACCGGTCGTCCGTTTTACTCCAGTGCAGCCGGATACCAGTTTATTCACCAAGGCATTGCGGACGACGATGCCTTTATCATTGTAATAGTTTTTTACAAAGCCAAAGGCGGTTTTGTCGGCAATAGTGGCAATGGTGCCGGCCCGGAACACATTGTCTTTGCCGAACAGCTCTTCAGTATATTTATGGGCGGTCGGCTGATAATCGCCGGAAAAATTCAAATCAATATCCGGTACTTTATCGCCGTGGAAACCCATAAATACGGCAAAGGGGATATCGTGCCCGTTCTTTTCGGCCAAAGCGCCGCAGCGGGGACATGTTTTGTCAGGCAGATCAAATCCGCCGCCGTAAGTTCCATCTGTGATAAACTCACTGTATTTGCAGGCCGGACAACGCCAATGTGGCGGCAGCGGATTGACCTCGGTGATCCCGGTCATGGTGGCGACAAAAGATGAACCTACTGATCCCCGCGAACCAACCAGGTAACCGTCGTCCATAGATTTTTTCACTAGTTTGTGCGCTATGAAATATAATACGGCAAACCCGTTATTAATAATAGAATCCAGTTCATTTTTCAGGCGGGAGGCAATCAGCTCGGGCAGCGGATCGCCATAAAGCTCCTTGGCTCTGGCATAGGACATCGTGCGTATCGCGTCCTCCGCCCCTGGGATCTGAGGTGAATACAGTTCATCCGGTATGGGTTTGAAGTTTTCCACTAAGTCGCTGATGCGGCGGGTATTGGTGACCACCACCTCATAAGCCTTTTTCTCGCCCAAATACTGAAACTCAGCCAGCATTTCCTCGGTAGTACGGAAGTATAATGGCGGCTGCAGTTCAGCGTCAGTATACCCCTGTCCGGACATAAGGATACGGCGGTAACACTCATCCTCCGGATTCAAAAAATGTACGTCACAGGTGGCCACCACCGGCAGGTTGAGTTGCTCGCCCAAATCGCAGATTTTTTGATTGATATCTCTTAATGCCGCCTCATTTTCGACTTTACCCGTCCGCAGCAAAAATGCGTTGTTTCCCTCCGGCTGAATTTCCAGATAATCATAAAATACAGCGATTTGACGGATCACTTCGTCATCAGCCCCGGCCAGCATCGCCTGGATCAATTCCCCGGCTTCACAGGCCGATCCCAGGATCAAGCCTTCCCGGTGTTCGCTTAATACAGAGCGGGGAATCCGTGGCGTACGGTGCAAGTATTTCAGATGGGAGATCGAAACCAGTTTATATAAATTCATCAGTCCCTGGCGATTTTTCGCCAGCAGGACAATATGATTGGACTGAGCGATGTCTTGGTCAAACAAATATCCTTCCATGCCATAAATGATTTTTACGCCGTGTTTGGCCGCCTCATCATAGGCTTCGGGAAAGGCTTGAACCACACCATGGTCGGTAATGGCAACCGCCGGGTGCTTCCATCTGGCCGCTGTTTTGATATAATCCTTTACCGCCATTACCGAATCCAACGGACTCATCCGGGTATGAGCGTGAAGCTCAATCCGTTTAATTTCGCTGTTATCATTGCGTACTGTTTTTTTCAGTTGAATGATACTGTCGGCAAAAAGCACATTTTCTTTGGCATACTTGTCAAATTGAACCGTCCCTTTTACTTTGATCAGCATACCGGGGGAAAGTTTGTCGGCGACTTTGCCGTATTGTTCGTCTGAATCAAAATATATTTTCGCGCTGATGCCGTCGCTGGCGTCCACAATATCGAAGATCCCCAGATAACGTCCGGACCGCAGCTGTCGAAAATCAACCGTGACAACTTCCCCGGCTACAACCACATTGCGGGCTTCTTCCTGTATCGTCACAATGGCCTGGGCTTCATCCCGGATGTTTCTGCCCAGAAGAATGCTGCCGTCTGTTTCCTTTCCAGACTTGGACCGGGAACGTCCGGGTTTGGTATCACCGGCGTTGGCGGCCTCGGTCAGTGCCTGCCAATATTCGTCGGTTATCATTTCGTCGGGTTCCGGCTCTCCCCCGCACTCTGGGCGCTGGGAAGCAATCCGGACCTTGCAGTGACGGGAGAATTCCCGGGCGATATATTGTTCGATACCGCTTTCCAGTCCCTTATCCAGCAGCATCTCAGCCGTAATGGGATTAATAGTGTCAATCGTCAGGCATTCATTTTCCAGCGTCCAACTGGCCGCCAGTAAAAAGTGCCTGCTGCCGGGATGCTGCTCGGTGACCTGGGTCACAAATTCAGCCCAATGCTGGGTTAAAAATGGCTCCAGATTGTTAACTTGGACAGAAATCTCTACATTGGCTAAACCGCAGTCAACACATAATTTCCCGCTTAACTCTCTCAGCAACTCCGGCGATAAAGCCTGAGGCGCTTTCAGATGCAGCTGCCACTTTTTTTCTTCCGGGTAAACGTCAATCAGGGAAATCCGGCACTGCTGTAAGATGCGTTTATGCTGATCCGGCCAATGCTGTTTCTGAATCAGGCGCAAAAAGTTCTGGCAGTTCCCTGGGGCAATGCAATATTTACTCATATGGCACCTCTTTTTCTAGCCAAAAGACACTTACAGTTTACCATATTCAACCATATAGATTCAAATCAAAATGAATCGGGATTGACAGCAGCAAAACAAAGGCCCCAAGTTGTCTTGAGGCCGCGCAGCATGATAAAAATTTATAGGGAGACGAGCAATTCTTTTACTTTGGCAATAACGCCGGCGTTTAACTGGAGGAATACCGTCTCGCCGGAACGGCGGATTTTAACCTCCAGCAACCCTTCGCTGACAGTCTTGGGACTAACGGTAATTTTCAGAGGATAGCCGATTAAGTCAGCATCCTTAAATTTCACGCCGGGACGTTCGCTGCGATCATCAATGACGGTTTCAATGCCAGCCTGATTCAACTCGCCATATAGTCTTTCCGCCAGATCCATCTGTTCTGAGTCCTTGCCGCTAATGGGCACAATCACGGCGTGGAAAGGGGCAATGGCAGCCGGCCAGATAATGCCGTCATCGTCATGGTTTTGTTCAATGGCTGCAGCCATAGTCCGGCTGACGCCAATGCCGTAGCAGCCCATAAGCATCAGCTGTTCCTTGCCATTCTCATCCAAAAAGGTAGCCTCCAGGGACTTGCTATACTTCGTAAACAGTTTAAATACCTGTCCCGCTTCGATGCCTCTGGCGGTTTTCACAGCGGCGCCGCAGTGGGGGCAAGGATCTCCTTCCTGGATTAAACGAATATCGGCGATGATATCCGGTTGAAAATCCCGGTCCGGGTTTACCTGAATATAATGCTGATCCGGCTTATTGGCGCCGCAAACCCCGTTTACCATCTGCATCACGGTATGGTCAGCCACAATTTTGACGCCGGTTGCGCCTACCGGTCCAATAAAGCCGGGAACAGTGTGCAGCTGGCTTACAATGGCCTGCTCCGGCGCGATATCCAGATGCAGGCAGCCCAGTTGATTCAAGAGTTTTATCTCATTGACCTCATGGTCACCTCTGACCAGTGCCAATACCAGCTCTTTTTCGGTTTGAAAGGCTAAGGTTTTAATAGTTTTCTCCGGACTGACTCCTAAGTAGGAACTGACTTCCTTAATGGACTTGGTGCCTGGCGTATCTTTTACGGTCAGGGGCAGCGGGGTTTCAGCCGGGACGGTTATTGCCTTCAGTTCCGCTTTTTCTACATTGGCCGCATATTCACAGGCGGCACAATAGGCGATCGCCGCCTCGCCGGATTCGGCAATGACCATGAATTCATGGGAACCACTGCCGCCAATGGCGCCAGAATCCGCTTCCACGGCTCTAAATTTCAGTCCGCAACGGGAAAACACGTTGGTGTAGGCATCGTACATCTTCCGATAACTGATATCAAGGCCTGCCTCATCCCGGTCAAAGGAGTACAAGTCTTTCATGATAAACTCCCGTCCCCGCATCAGGCCGAACCGGGGACGAATCTCATCCCGGTACTTGTTTTGAATCTGATACAAGAGCAACGGCAACTGCCGGTAAGAACGTACATCCATCCGAACCAGGGTTGTGATCATTTCCTCATGGGTTGGTCCCAGACAAAAATTACGATCATGCCGGTCTTTCAAACGGAACATTTCTTCGCCGTAAACATCCCAGCGGCCGGTTTCCTGCCACATTTCCGCCGGCTGCATAATAGGCATGGCCAGTTCCTGCCCGCCTTTGGCATCCATTTCTTCCCGAACGATTTGCTTAATTTTTTTCAGTACTCGCCAAGCTAATGGCAAATATGTATAGATTCCGCCCGTAGCTTTGCGGATCAGGCCGGCCCGCAGCATAAGCTGATGGCTTACCACTTCCGCCTCTGCCGGCACTTCTCGTAATGTAGGAGCGTACAATTGCGAAGCGCGCATTTATGGTTCCCCCTTACCTTCTGTAGCAAGTTTGTCTATTTCCGAGAACAACTCCGTGAGCAACTGAGGTTCCGGCACTTTTTTCAGTATTTCTCCCTTAGCGAAAATCAGGCCGTATTCCGTGCCGCCGGCAATACCGATATCAGCCTCTCTGGCCTCGCCCGGGCCATTCACCACGCAGCCCATAACCGCCACTTTGATCGGTTTTTTGATGTCGCGCAATTTTTGTTCTACCTGATTAGCTATGTTCACCAAATTAATATTGCATCGACCACAGGTAGGACAGGATACCAGTGTCGGGCCATATTGCCGCAAACCCAGTGATTTGAGAATTTCGCTGGCTACCTTCACTTCTTCCACCGGATCACCGGTTAAGGATACCCGAATGGTGTCGCCAATCCCTTGAGCCAGTAAGGCGCCAATGCCCACAGCCGACTTGATGACCCCGGATGATATGGTTCCAGCCTCAGTAATCCCTAAATGCAACGGATAATTCGCCTGCTCAGACATCAAGGTGTAAGCTCTGATCGTTGTCGGTACATCATTGGCCTTTAAAGAAATCTTAATATCGAAAAAATCCAGCTCTTCCAGAATCTTTATATGTTCCAGCGCACTTTCAACCATCGCTTCCGGTGTGGGATGGCCGCCGTATTTGGCCAATAATTTTTTATCAAGAGATCCGGCGTTGACGCCGATGCGAATAGGAACCCGCCGTTTTTGGGCTTCGGTCACCACCGCTCTGACACCGGACGGATCCCCGATATTGCCGGGATTGATGCGAAGCGCGTCAATCCCTCGCTCCAGAACAGCAATGGCCAGACGATAATCGAAGTGGATGTCAGCTACTAACGGCACACTGACCGAGTTTTTCAGAGACTCCACCGCCTGGGCTGCCGCCATGTCGGGAATAGCAATTCTGACGATATCGCAGCCGGCCTCTGTCAGACGGTGAATTTGTTCCACGGTAGCCGGGATATTGGTAGTTTTGGTATTAGTCATGGACTGGACGGATATGGGCATGTGACCGCCGATTCCGACTTTCCCGATATAAATCGGTCTAGTATCTCTACGGAGCATCATCGTTTTCCCCCGCTCTTAGCCCGATCAATTCAGTCCGATCGAACGAGCAATATCTTTAAATGTGGCCATCAACAATAAGGCCATTAATAAGGCAAAGCCGATCATTTGAATAAAGTACAGCTGATTTTTTTCCAATGGTTTGCGCCGCACCGCCTCCACCAGTAAGGTCACCACATGACCGCCATCCAACACTGGAACCGGCAGCATATTAATCAATCCCAGGTTAATGCTCAGCAAAGCCGTAAACTGCAGCAGAGGGATAAATCCCAACTGAGCCACTTGTCCGGCCATTTGAGCCACGCCAATGGGACCGGCCACATCAGCCGGAATCTGGCCGGTAATCATCTGTCCGATGCCAATGATCATCCCCATCCCAATCTGATAAGTTTGGCGACAAGCCAATTTAATCGATTCAACAAAACCAGGCTGCTGATGGAATATCTGAGGCAGAACCCCAATAATCCCCCTTCTGGCCTGTTCGTCATATTCCGGCGTGATCGTCACCTCTTGGGGTTGGTCATGCCGGGAATAGGCAATCTTCAGAGACTTCCCGGGATTTTTTTGAATAAATTCGACCATCTGCATCCAGTTGCCGATTCTGACACCATCAATTGAGACAATACGGTCGCCGGTCAACAGGCCGGCCTGGCTGGCTGGCTTGTCGGACATTACCGTTCCCAGAACCGGCTCTTCCGAAGGAAGGTCAATGCCCGCTGACCAAAAGATCATGGCGAACAAGATAACCGGCAGCAGAAAATTCATGGCTGATCCGGCAATAATCACCAAAATTCTGGCCCATATGGGCTTAGAGTTAAACGAATCTTGATCCTGGGGTTCATCCGGGTCCATACCGGCAATTTTATTAAAACCTCCCAGAGGTATTAAACGCAACGAATACACCGTATTCTTCACTTTACGGCTCAACAGCTTGGGGCCGAATCCGATCGCGAATTCATGGACACCCATTCCAACCAGCTTAGCTGCGGCAAAATGCCCTAATTCGTGCATGATAACCAGCAAGCCAAACACAAAAATCGCGGCAAATATGGTGGCTATTGGAATCACTCCTTGTTGTCAAGTTTTGATAGCAGGGCCTAAATCCCGGATCACCTGAGAGGCAAAATCCCGCGCCCAGACATCCGCCGCGAACAAATCCGCCAGATCCGGCTTAGTGATTGTCTGATGACTATTGACTGTGTTACGGATAACCTGTACGATATCTAAAAAACGGATCTTCCTGTCTAAGAAAGCGTAAACAGCAACCTCATTGGCGGCGCTGAACACACAGGGCAGTGACCCGCCGCAGCGGCCCACCTCAAAGGCCAGCGCCAAGCCGGAAAAGGTTTTCTGATCCGGTTTGGCGAAGGTAAGCGCCGTTAGGCTAGTTAAATCCAGACGAGGCTGTTGGGACGGCAAGCGCTCAGGGTAAGTCAGGGCATATTGGATCGGCAGCTTCATATCCGGCAGCCCCATCTGGCCAATGACCGATCCGTCTTGAAACTCCACCATGGAATGAACGATACTCTGGGGGTGAACGACTACTTCAATCTGACTGTAATCGACCCCAAACAACCACTTTGCCTCGATTACTTCCAGGCCTTTATTAACTAAGGTGGCCGAATCAACCGTGATCTTTTTGCCCATGGCCCAATTGGGATGCTTCAGGCAGGCTTCAATGGTTACATCAGCCAGCCGGTCTAAGGTATAGCCTAAAAAGGGACCGCCGGACGCGGTAAGCAGCAGCCGGAAAATTTGTTCCTTCTTCCCCCCCTGCAGACACTGAAAAATAGCACTATGCTCACTATCCACCGGAATAATCGAAACACCATATTCTTTGGCTAAATCCATGACCAGCCCGCCGGCGGCCACCAGAGTTTCTTTGTTGGCCAACGCGATGTTTTTACCAGCCTTTATGGCTGCTACCGTAGGCTGGAGCCCGGCGAATCCCACTATGGAAGTCAGTACTGTTTCTACCGGCTCATAGACCGCCGCCTCTAAAAGGCCTTCTTCTCCCGCCAGAATCGAAGTAGCTCCGCGATAACGCCGTACCAGCCTGTCAGCCGCGGCTTTATCTGCTAGGACAGCCAATCGGGGGCTAAAGTGCCGGATTTGCTCTTCCAGCAGAACATCATTATGATGTGCCGCTAAAACAGTTGCCTGAAATCGGCCGGGATACTCGTTGATCACCTGCAGGCATTGAGTGCCGATGGAACCGGTACTGCCCAAAATAGAGATATGCTGCATGATTTCTTCCTCTCAACCTCTGCAATATAAACTATAATATAAAAAAATATACGTAGAAATATACAACTGGAACAGCAAATAAAAGGCTGTCAAACCGGTCGAGTACACCGCCATGTCCTGGCAGCAGCGTCCCGGAATCTTTAACCCCGCAGTAACGTTTTAACGCAGATTCCAGCAAATCTCCCAAAGGAGCGACAAGCCCCACGACGGCCCCAATGGCAAAAGTGTGGACCAGGGGGAATGAGAAGAAACAGCCCAAAGCGGTTACTACCAGAATACAGCCTGCCAAACCGCCGAAAAATCCCTCATAAGTTTTTCCGGGACTGATAACCGGGCATAATTTATGTTTTCCCCAGCATGTGCCGCAAAAATAAGCAAATGTATCGCTGGACCAAGTACCGACAAAGGCAACCCATAGATAGGCCGCCCCCATATCCAGCGCACCCGCTGCAGTCGAAAGGGTGAATGACTCCTGTGTAAAACGCAGCAGCACAAAATAAGTAAAAGAAGCGCCAATGTAAACGATTCCAAAAAAAGTAAAAATAATATCAGGAATACGGACTCTATCCGGATACAACACAAGTATCCCTGCCAGCAGCAGCAAAAAAAGCCAGATGGTAAAGGAAATCTCCAATGTATTCCCCAGCCAGGCAGTGGCCATGAACAGCAGAATCGCGATTATTCCCCAAAATTTAGAAATGCAAACATCTTTCTGCCGCAGCATCCGGGCGAATTCAAGCCAGGCAATAACCGCAATAAATGAAATGACCGCGGTAAAAAGCCAGCTTCCATAGTTTATGATATACACAGCGACAGGAATTCCTATCAGTGCGGTAATAATCCTTTTTAACAGCATGCATGCACCTACTTTAAGTCTTCAAACCGCCAAACCGGCGTTCGCGACGTTGATAATCCAAAAGTGCTTCCACCAAATGTTCCGGTTTAAAATCCGGCCAGCAAATGTCAGTAAACCAAAACTCCGCATAAGCGGATTGCCATAAGAGAAAATTGCTGAGGCGTTTGTCGCCGCTGGGGCGAATAATCAGGTCCGGATTCGGCAAATCCCCTGTATAAAGATGTTGTTGAATCATGGATTCATCCAGCGCTGCAGCCTGTAATTGGCCGGCTGCTATTTTATTCAAAATCAATCGCACTGCATGGACAATTTCCGCTCTTCCCCCGTAATTGACGGCTGCATTTAATATAAGCCCCTGATTGTTTGCAGTACGCTGCTGAGCGGAAACAAACTGATTTTTCAATGCCGGTGAAAGGCCCTGTATATCACCGATAAAACGCAATTGAACTCCATTATGTTCCAATTCGTCTATATTTTTCTCCAGGTAAGAGGAAAATAGCTCCATTAAAAAATCAACTTCATCTGAGGGTCTCTTCCAATTTTCAGTAGAGAAGGCATAGACCGTGATGACATTCAGCCCTATTTCATAAGCAGCCTGGACGATCTTTCGCAAGGACCCCACACCGGCCCGATGGCCCATTACCCGAGGCAATCCCCGCTTTTGCGCCCAGCGTCCGTTTCCGTCCATGATAATACCTACATGCTGCGGCAGGTTGTTCTTTTGAATGGCACCATACAGATCCTGTATTTCCGTCTCATTCCCATGAGTCTGATTCAATAGCAGCCATTTTTTCCACACACAGACAACCCCCAAGGTGAAAATCGTATTTTTTAAATATAAACCCCCTCTGGTGAGGGGGTTTATATCATGGAGCCTCAATCGCACCAACCGGGCAAACCGCCGCACAGGCACCGCATTCAACGCATTCATCTGAAATTACATAAGTAGGATTACCTTCACTAATCGCGCCGACCGGGCATGTTGCAGCGCAAGTGCCGCACGAAACACAGGTGTCATTAATTTTGTAAGCCATCCAGAAACACCTCCTTTCCCATTTTGGCCGCAACAACAAGATGATACACACCATCCTCCTGTCGTTGGCGCACCACAAACCAACAATTTTCATTCAGGTGAAACCCTTTATGGGGGCTTACACTCGGGTGTGCAGCAACACAGCGGTATTCAATTCGATTTTGTTGCAGTTGAACTTCCGCTTCTTTCCAGGGATAACCAACAAAATCCAAGTATTACACTCCAATTATAAAAATCATTTTTATCCCCGAACCTGGTACCCGTTCAAAAAGGTCCAGATGCTAGGTAAGAGAGACGCTCTGCGTCTCCGTACAGTGCAGAATTTTCAAAGGTTCCCTTACACTTCCATAATTTCTTTTTCCTTGGCCGTCATCACCGTATCGATGTCTTTGATGTATTTATCAGTCAGTTTTTGCATATCATCCTGAGCTTTTTTATTTTCATCTTCAGAGATTAGCTTGTCTTTTTCCACTTTCTTGATGGCTTCATTAGCGTCGCGCCGAACATTGCGGATAGCTACCCGCGCTTCTTCGGCTTTTTTATGGATTACCTTCACCAGTTCAGTGCGTCTTTGCTGGGTAAGCTGTGGGATTAATAGACGGATAACCGATCCGTCACTACTGGGAGTTAAACCTAAATCAGATTTTAATATTGCCTTTTCGATGGGGCCCAACATGGTTTTTTCCCAGGGCTGAATGACAATCATACGTGGTTCGGGCACTGAAATATTGCCCACTTGATTTACCGGGGTTGGAGTGCCATAATAGTCGACCGTAATTTTGTCTAAAATCGCCGGAGTTGCTCTGCCGGCCCGCAAAGTTTGGTAGTCTTTTCTAAGAGCCTCTACCGCTTTTTGCATTCTTTCTTCATGCCTTGAAAGGATTTCCTTAGTCGCCATTGGTCTTCCCTCCCACAATTGTGCCGATGTCTTTGCCAAGAGCCGCCTGCACGATATTCTCCGGCTCATCCATACTAAAGACAATAATCGGAATTTCATTATCCATACATAGGCTGGTGGCTGTAGAATCCATAACCCCCAGACCTCGCTGCAATACATCAATATGCGAAAGTGTTTTAAACTTTTTGGCGTCAGGATTATATTTCGGGTCGGAATCATACACCCCGTCAGCATTCCGTTTCGCCATTAGAATAACATCCGCCTCAATCTCCGCTGCCCGTAAAGCAGCCGTAGTATCTGTGGAAAAGTAAGGATTGCCGGTGCCAGCAGCAAAGATCACGACCCGTCCTTTTTCCAAATGACGGATGGCCCGGCGCCGAATATAGGGTTCGGCTACCTGACGCATTTCAATGGCTGTCTGTACCCGGGTATCAACGCCGCACTTTTCTAATGAGTCTTGAAGAGCAAGAGAATTCATAACCGTAGCCAGCATGCCCATGTAATCCGCTGTAGCCCGGTCCATCCCCTTAGCGCTGCCGGCCAGGCCACGCCAAATGTTTCCGCCGCCTACCACAACGCCAATTTCTAAATTTTCCTCTTTAATCGTTTTAATTTGGGCGGCAATCGAATCTACGACAGTGGGGTCGATACCGAATCCTTTATCCCCTGCCAGCGCTTCCCCGCTTAGTTTTAAAACAATTCGTTTATATTTCAAGGCAGACAAAGACAGACCCTCCCTGACATAGTAAAATTCTACAAGTCCCCGACAATTCCTTTTCATTAGTATAACTATTTTTTCAGAAAATAAGAGAACACTGAAGTGTTCTCTTATTTTTTAACAACCGCCATTACTTCCGCAGCAAAGTCATTTGATTTTTTCTCTATGCCTTCGCCCAGCTGATATCTGGTAAACCTGCGGATCGAAATTTTTTCCCCGATCCTAGCAATGCTTTCATTGATGACCTGAGTAATCGTTTTATCAGGATCCTTAATATAGGCCTGTTCCATCAAACAGGCTTCTTTATAGAATTTTTCCAGGCGACCTTCGATCATTTTTTCCACAATATGAGCCGGTTTGCCCTCATTCAGTGCCTGGACACGCAAAATCTCCCGTTCATGTTCCAAGACTGCGGCAGGAACTTCTTCCCTCGCTACATAGCCGGGATTCGAGGCGGCAACCTGCATGGCGATATCTCTGGCCAGAGATCTGAAACCATCGGTTTTGGCCACAAAGTCGGTTTCACAGTTGAGTTCAAGCAATACGCCGATTCTGCCCCCACCATGTATGTATGCTTCCACAACACCTTCGGCTGCAACCCGGCCGGCCTTTTTAGCAGCAGCCGCTAAGCCCTTTTCCCGAAGGAAATCAACGGCTTTTTCCATATCCCCATTGGTTTCAGACAAAGCTTTTTTACAATCCATCATTCCGGCTCCAGTGCGTTCACGAAGCTCTTTCACCATTTCCGCGGTAATCATCTGACTCCTCCTGTTTATTGTGAAGGGTAAGGGAAATAAATCCCTTACCCTTTACTCTTCATTTATTACTCGCTAGCAGCAGCTTCCATTTGTTCGCCCTGCCGGCCTTCTAGGATAGCATCCGCCACTTTCCCGGTAAGAAGTTTTACCGCACGGATAGCATCGTCATTGCCCGGAATAACGTAATCTACCTCGTCCGGATCGCAATTAGTATCAACAATCGCTACAATGGGGATGCCTAACTTGCGCGCCTCAGCGACAGCAATGCGTTCTTTGCGGGGGTCAATCACAAATAAAGCGCCCGGCAGGCGGTTCATATTTTTAATTCCACCTAAAAACTTCTGCAAACGATCCATTTCATGACGAAGCGTAATGACTTCTTTTTTTGGCAACACTTCAAATAAGCCCTGAGTTTCCATGTTCTCCAGTTCCCGCAGACGGTTAATCCGCCGTTGAATGGTCTGGAAATTGGTGAGCATGCCGCCCAGCCAGCGTTCATTCACATAATACATGTCGCAGCGGGTAGCTTCCTCTTTGACTGCTTCCTGGGCCTGCTTCTTGGTGCCTACAAACAAAATCGTGGCACCTTCACCGGCAACCTCGCGGACAAAATTATAAGCTTCCTCTACTTTTTTTACCGTTTTTTGCAGATCAATAATGTAGATGCCGTTTCTTTCCGTAAAGATATACGGAGCCATCTTAGGGTTCCAGCGTCTGGTTTGATGACCAAAGTGCACTCCGGCCTCCAGAAGCTGCTTCATAGAAATAACTGACACAGTAACACCTCCTGTTAATATACCGCCGCATTCTGCATCTCTGATCCTTACCGGGTATTTAGCACCGGCACAGGGGATCAGATTAAAATGCGTGTGGATTTTTACCGAATGCTAGTATACCATAGCTTTGCAGTCAATACAAGTAAATTCTAGTCAACACATAATATTTCTCAATATTTTACTTTTTATTCAACTGTAGGAACAGCATGACTTCCCCTTGTCCCATAGAGGTTGCTTTGGCGATATCAGTAATATTGCAGCCCTGTTGTGCCATTTCTAAAGCCTTCCGCCGTTTATCTGCGTCACTTGCCGCTTTTTCTTCCGGATTTAAAGCAGCATCCTTCACATCATCATCAGAAAGCAATATCGCCTTTTCCACCTGATGATCACGATGCGCCTGCGTCATTCCGGAAACTTCTTCCGAGGGAAAATTCATGGCCCGGATCAGATTTTCCGCCGCATGAATTTGATCGCCAAGAACCTCTATCTTCTGCGTAGCCTCATCCAGGAGAAACTCCATCTGATCAATTTGATGCTGCATCCGTTTAACGACATGGTCAGCCGTTCCTTCAATCTGCCCCTGAAATTCCCGGGACAGATGAGAGATGTTCAGAGAAAACATCTGAATCAGCATACGGCGTTTATAAACCATGAAAAAAATCAAAACGCAAATTATAATGGTGATCAAAATGATCCCGTTGAGCATAATTCACCCCGTTAGGTTTTTATATCAATTTTATGCCCGCGCACCGGATCAGCAAACTGGGAACCTGTCGCTTTCGCCGGTTCCTTGCTTTGCTCCGAATTGTCCTCCGTGTCTTTCTGCCCGTCTTGCTGACTTCCCCTTTTTTCTGGAGGCTGCTTGTCCCTGGTGACTTTGCCGCCTTCTGATTTTGCAGGATTTTGAACCTGTTGCTGTCGTTCGGCGGAAATCCTCTGCCAGAGAGCGGCGAATTCCTGCTGCTGTATCGCGGCCTGCTGATTGGTGGTATGTTGGGCTTTACCGGCCTCCGTCGCCTTGGGTATGAGAACCTGCAGGTCGATGGGTCTAATGTTCATGCTCATCGACTAATCCCACCCATTCCTGTTCCGGCAGAACAGTTATTTAAAGGGTCCAATTTTAATTTCACCATCTTCGGCATAAAACGAAACGTAGCGCAAGGGTTCCCGGATAGGCTTCACTTGAGTGCCAACCACCACTTTCACACCCGGAAAGACATTGTCTGCTACCCGGATCCGGCCGTAGCGCATCTCCTCAAAAGCAAGCTCAATCTCGGTCAGGCGGTTTTTCACGGTTTCAACCTGGCCAGCCAGTTGAAACTGAGCTTTCGTTAGTTTCAATAGCATTTCCCGCTTAGCAGGAGGTAAATCCTTTTGATTCATCCCCCGCAAAAGGGATAACGATTTTTGAGTCTGATCCAAGGACGATTCTATTTTTTTGATTTCTTTACGAAGATTTTGATATTCTTCCCGGAGTATGGGATTCACGCCCACTTCCAGTTCAGTGGCCACCGCCAGTTGCGTACCGATGACTTTTGCCCTGATTTCTTCTCCTGCTGTTATCTGCCCGCCGGCAATCAAACCTTTCCGGCCTTCTACCAATATTTTTCTACCGGCGCTAATCCGGCTATGCAGAATGACATCATTCACAATGACTTCTTGACCGGCATACACGGTAGAATTTTCAATAAATTTCGCTATCACATTTTCTTTCGCCTTAATATAGCCCCGATTCATACCTTGCACGCCCATTTTAATCAGCACGGTTCTGCCTTCGACAATGCCGCCGCTGACTGCACCGTAAACTTCGACATTGCCTTCCGCCTTTACGGAAAAACCCGCCTGAATATTACCGCGAACCAGCACATTGCCGACAAATTCGATATTGCCGGTGGACAAGTCCACATCGCCTTTGATCTCAATCATGGGAGTGATATTGATTCTATTGTTGGAAACAATAATCTGCCCTGAAATCGCGGCAACTAACTTCGTGTTTTCTACCAGCGATACATTTTTCCCGAGCGGTATAGGAATATCCTTACCCGGTTTGCCATTGACCGGCATACCCAATACATCTGTTCCGGGAAGTCCCGGCACCACCGGAATTTTTTCAGCGACTAAATCGCCTTCCTGAACAGTAGTGAACAGATTAATATTTTTAAAATCGACGCTGCCGTCGGCTAACTCGGTAGGCTTTCCTTTGTTGTTCATATCAAAATGATACACCATTTTGGCATCAACACCGTCGACCGGTTTTTGCCCGTAAGCGAAAGCCATCTGATTTCCGGGATTTCGACAGGCTTTTTGCACAGCATTCATGTCAATGCCGAATTTAACACCGGATTGCTGGATTTTGTCCAGCACTTCTTGTTCCACAACCTCCCGACTATTCGGCGGCAAAGTAATGATCAGCGAAGCCTCCATACGGTCGCGGCTGATAAGAACCTGTATAACAGGATCCGCTTTTACCGCCAGAACATCTTCATTACTCAATTGTCTCCCCCCCCCTATTACATCAAAGCAAACTGGATTTTACTCTCGCCAGTGCTCCGCGCAAGCGAAATATTGCCTTGGTATGAAGCTGCGAGATACGAGCTTCGGTTAATTTCATAATGATGCTGATTTCCTTCAGAGTCAGGCTTTCATAATAATACAATGCTATCACTAAACGCTCTTTGTCAGGGAGTTTATTGATTGCTTGACAAAGAGTACGTTTCACATCTTCATCTTCAACATATTGCAGCGGAGTCGCAAGTTGTTTGGAAGGGGTCTCTGTCTTTACAAACTCTTCCAATGGCATAATCGTACTTGCATTCAGTTGATTTAATAATGTATGCAATTGTGCCACCGAAATCCCAATTGCTTCCGCAATTTCATCATCAGTGGCCGATCTTCCCAGTTTGTGCTCCAGTTCGCCCAACACTTGCTCGTATTGACGAGCTCTCTGGCGAACCGTAGTCGGCACCCAATCCAAAGCGCGCAAAGAATCTAAAATAGCACCGCGGATCCTGGCAACCGCATATGTTTCGAACTTAATATTACGATTGGGATCAAAACGCTCAATGGCGTCCAACAAGCCAAAAAAACCATTACTAATTAAATCGTCCTTATCTACATAGGTCGGCAAGCCGATGGCAATTCTGCCGGCAACTAGTTTCACCAGAGATAAATAATGGGCCACTATTTTCTCCCTGATATCAGGTAATCTATGTTGTTGATATTCTGTCCACAGCTGATGAATATCCACCTGTAATTCCCTTTTTTCGTTCATGGAACCTCTCTCCGCCCCATCTTAATTACCTTGTGAAGAAACACGTTCGAAATTTTCCGGGGTTAAGGGTTGGAATGGAGAACTATCTTCCAAATCTTTAAAGTCCAGTTGTTCACTTACAATATCAAGATTGCGACCTTGGGGTTTTTCATACTGGATCGTATCTAAATAGTTAACAGCAACTGAACCGGCCACATAACCGCATAAACCAAAAATCACGGTGGAAGTGATGAAGCGATAGAATAAAGTTAACATGCGAATATCGTTTGTGAACCCGACTGCCAGCGTCAGGGTACCTGCCATCAGTGCCATAAGAGCCGCGATTTTTATCTTAAGCACCTAACTCTCCCCCTCAAAGCTACAAATCTTTTTCACCTTTATCAATGGTCTTGATTTTAAATATACCAGAATCGAGTTTCAGTTCTACGGTACGTCCGTAATTTCCTCCAGTATCCTCAGCAACCAGCTTAATATTCAGATTTTTCAGGACCAAGCGCACTGCTTCGGCATTTCGTTCACCAATACGCATTATATCCGTAGCATTCGCAAAGGAAAACATTTGCGCGCCGCCGGCAATTTTAGCGGCAAGCCGTGTCTTTACCCCGCCTAGTTGTATAATTTCAGCCACCATGGCCGGCAGCGCAGTATCGGCAAATTTGGCCGGATTATCAGCAGCCCGGGCCTGTAAGCTGTCAGGCAACATAATATGGGCAAGGCCGCCCACTTTCGTTACCGGATCATAAACGGCAATACCAACGCAGGAACCCAACCCATAGGTGATCACACTCGCAGGAGCCTTTCCAACCTTATAGTCCGCCATTCCCACCTTAATTAAATCCGGCATCATTCCTTCACCCCTATTGACGCTAAGATAGTTCCTAACGAACCGGGGTCAGGAATCAGGAAAAAATGTCCCTTGACACCATCACCTTCACTGCTGAACTCTGTTTCGATCACCAGGGCATGGTCTCCCATCTGCCCCAATTGGATCAAGATAACACTGAGCAGAGCGCCGGCCATATCAATAGCTAAAGCCGGGATGGAAGGAAGCAGGGTGAACCGGGTAAAATAGGATAAAGCGTTCAGGTAAGCACCGGAGAGGATATTGCCAATCTCCATCACTGCAGATTCATCCAGGGAATTCAGAGACCGGGTATACCCTTTTTCTCGCCCCATCAGCATATCTACCAAAGAAAAGGCGCTCTCCCGGGGTAATAGAAATAAGATACTGCCGGGAGCCGGACCAAATACCCTAAAATAAACGCCTGCCACCATTATTTCCGGTCCGCCGACTACATCAGGCACGTCTCCCAAGGGTAAAATCGCGACGCGTGGCACAGTCATATCAATCTTGCGATGAATAATCTGAGATAATGCCGTTGCAGCATTACCTGCGCCGACATTGCCAACTTCTTTTAAGGCGTCTAGCTGCAAAGATGTTAATTTCAAGATTTCCTCTGACAATGTGCCCACCTCGTTTTTATAATGGTAATAGTGATTCAGACTATTTGACGGCTTCTTGCCCAATAGCGACGATGGATGCCACATTCAATAAAATCAAGAGGCGGTTATCCAGTTTTCCCACACCGCTGATATAATTTATACCGACTTCAGAACTCACCACATAGGGCGGTTCAATGTGGTCCTGGCTAATGGCCGTAACTTCCGTCACCGCATCCACGACCATGCCTACATGCACTTCATCCACTTTAACAATAATAATTCTCGAGGTATCCGAGTAATCGCCTTCCGCCAATCCCAGTCTTTTTTTCAGGTCAATCACTGGCAAGACACTGCCGCGCAAATTAATGACTCCCTTGACATATTCGGGGGTATTGGGTACGCGGGTAATATCAGTCATCTTCTTAATTTCCTGGACCTGAAGAATATTAAATCCGTACTCTTCCCGCCCCAGCTTGAATACGACCAGTTGTACCTCCGAACTTGAATATTCCTTATCTGCCATAGCTTTCGCCCCCTACTGCATTAATGAACCAACATCCAAAATGAGCGCCACCTGTCCGTTTCCTAAAATGGTAGCACCGGCAACGACCTTGATGCCTGCCAGTAATTTGCCCAAGGACTTGATCACGATTTCCTGCTGACCAATCAGTGTATCTACGATGATACCGGCACGATGGTCGCCCATATGCACGATAACAACGAACAATTCCTCTTGTTCCTGCTGTCCGGCGCTGGGAATATTTAAAGCTTTAGTCAGGCGAACAATGGGGATAATCTGTCCCCGCAACAAGATGACTTCCTGGTTTTGCACCGTTTTAATGTCATGGGGGGTAATATTAATGGTACTGTCAATGGAGCCCAAAGGAATCGCATAAATCTCATCGCAAACACTGATCAAGAGCGCTTGGATAATGGCCAGAGTTAAAGGCAGTCGAATTTTAAACCGGCTTCCTTCGTTGAGTTTGGTTTCCACATCCACCATACCGCCCAAGGACTCAATCTTGGTTTTCACCGCATCCATGCCCACGCCCCGGCCAGAAATGTCAGTAACGGCTGCCGCCGTGGAAAATCCGGGTAAGAAAACCAGGCGAACTGCTTCTCCCGCATCCATTTTCTCGGCTTCAGCCGGAGAAATGAGTCCTTTTTCCACAGCCTTCTGTTTGACGATATCAGGGTTAATACCTTGCCCGTCGTCTTCCACCATAATGATGACGTTGTTTCCTTCATGCCGGGCAATTAAACGGACTTCACCGGTGGGATTCTTGCCTTTTGCCCGGCGTATGGCCGGATTTTCGACCCCGTGGTCAATAGCATTCCGGAGCAAGTGAACCAAAGGATCGCCGATCTCGTCGATTACCGTTCGGTCTAACTCAGTCTCTTCCCCCTGAATAATCAGATTCACTTCTTTCCCCAATTCATGGGACAAATCCCGTACCATGCGAGGAAAACGATTAAACACCTGGCCAACGGGAACCATGCGCACCTTCATAACCACAGCCTGCAGGTCGGTGGTCACCCGGTCCATTTGCTCGATGGTTTCCACCAAATCGGTCAGCTTGTGGGTCAGGCCGATTTGTTCCAGACGAGTTTTGTTAATGACCAGTTCTCCCACCAGATTTAACAAATTATCCAGTTTTTCAATATCAACCCTGACTGACTGTCCACCCTTCATTTTGTGATCCACAGCATTGTTATGGACTGCTTTCTCTGTTTTTTCCGACTGAACCGGCTCAACGACTGAGTTGGCGGCAACCGTGTTCGCCGGCGTGTCCTTCTCTGGCAGGATATAGGAAAAAACCGTCACCTTTTCAATTTCCGAAACCGAGTTGACAGCCTGTTCGATCTTTTCCGGCTCGGCATCACTGACCAAAAGCAATGCAAAACTCAGTTCAAAGTTTTCCTTTTCCAAATCTTCGGTGGAAGGAACGCTTTTAATCACATCGCCTAATTCTTCCAAGGCCCGCATCACCATATAGGCTCGGGCCGATTTCAGGAGACAACCCTCTCGCAAAGCGACAGTCACTTCAAAAGCCCGAATCCCGCTGTGATTGGCGCTTCGAATCACCTTAGCCTCCGTATCATTCAGAATAAGATTAGAGGAAGGTTTGCCGCTTTCCGCCACCGGGTATACCAGCATGTCCGGCCCACTCTGCGTTGACAAAGCCGGTGCGCTTTCTCCATGCTTGACCAGCCCGGTGAGCTGCTGTACCAAAGACTTGGTACTAATAGACGAGGGATCAGTCTGGCTGGCTACACTTTCGACGAGCTGTTCCAGGGTATCTACACATTTGAACAGGATATCCACAATGTGGTGATCCGCTTTTAACTCAGCCTTACGCAATAAGTCCAAAACATTTTCCATTTCATGGGTGAGTTCGGCAATAGAAGTAAAGCCCATAGTAGCCGACATCCCTTTGATTGTGTGGGCACTGCGAAAAATCTCGTCTAAAACCGACAGATTCGCCGGGTCATTTTCCAGGTCCAGCAAACAACGATTCATATTCTGTAAATGTTCGCGGGACTCCTCCAAAAACATACCTGTGTATTGATTCATATCCATGGTTAAACACCTCCGTGTCTACTTTGTAGTTGCCTGGTAATTTCTGCAGCGATATTGTGCAAAGGCAATATCTTGTCGACCACGCCCAATTCAATGGCGGATTTAGGCATACCAAAAACTACGGTTGTGGAAGCATCTTCAGCGATCGTCGTGCCGCGGCGTTCCTTAATGGTTTTCAAGCCTTTCGACCCATCATGTCCCATTCCGGTAAGAATTACGCCAATGGCGTTTTCGGCGTAAATCTTAGCCACCGACTCCAGCATAGGATCCACAGAGGGTCTGTGCCCGCCGATCGGTAGTTCCTGATTCAGTTTGATCACGGTCCTGGAGCCTTCCCGCGCCAGCACCATATGATAATCGCCAGGTGCTATATAAGCCACGCCATTTTGGATTACATCATCATGTTCGGCTTCTTTCACCTTTAGCGCCGATAGGGTATTGAGCCGCTCAGCCAGAGACTTGGTAAATCCCGGAGGCATGTGTTGCACTATGACCACTCCGGATGGCAATTCTGTCGGCAATTGGGTCAGGATTTCCTGCAGGGCTCTAGGCCCGCCGGTAGACGTACCGATGGCTACGATGCGTTCGCCGGCGGACTGTGATGGAGACAAAGAATATCTTTCCGAAGATGGCTTTTTCGTCGGCAAATTCCCCCACTGAATCTCAGGCGAAGGTTTCATTACCAGGCGCTTCATGTCCACTTTGGAGGCTTCCCGACATTTTTCAAGAATTTCATCGATAATATTGTCAATTTTGGATATAGGGCCGGCAGTTTTAGCGACGAAATCAACAGCGCCTGCTTCCAGGGCCTGAATGGTTGCTTCCGCTCCCGTTCTGGTCAGGCTGCTGATCATTACCACCGGAGTCGGCCGGATTTTCATAATGGCTTCCAATGCCTGGATGCCATTCATTATTGGCATCTCTACATCCATAGTAATGACATCCGGCTGTAATTTTTGTACTTTTTCAATCGCCTCATTGCCATTGCGAGCTACATCAACCACAACAAAATCCGGCGCAGCAACGAACAAATCCGACAGAACTTTACGCATAAAGGCCGAATCATCTACAATCAATACTTTGATCATACCCATATCCCATCTCCCCACCTATCAACAGACTTAATCCAACCCTTTGCGACGGCGTTCCACTTCCAGCTTAAAAATGTATTTGATAATATGACTGCGTTCCTTCTCCGGCAAATCAATGAATTTAACTCCCACCCAATAGGAACTTGGATCGGATTTAGGCTGCTGTACCCTGGTCACTTCCCCTTTTGTCTCGATGGGTCCGACCTCAGGCAGTTCAAAGCGCAAAGATACCTTGGCCCTGGATGGAAACGGCTGTTTCGACAGAATTTGAACTCCGCCGCCACTAATATCACGGATGAATAGCCCCGTAGGCTGCATTACTGACGGCAAGGTTTCCACTCTTACTGCGACTGGCAGTTTACTGCTAATTCGGACAAACTCCCGCAGCTGCACTTTCTGAACCTCACTGGGAAAACTCATCAGCCATACCGGACGCGGCGACATCCGCCGGTCAATAAAGATACTTTTAAACAGGTAGAGCGCCGTTTCACCCAATAACCTGCCATAAACAGGCGCACCGGAATTAACCACCAGCGGCTGGCCTTTTTCCATGGGCATGGAAATAATCATGTGAGTCGGGGTAATTTCTTCAATACGGCTATAAAAAACGTCACCTTGTCTGCTTTTAGACAGGTAAATCTCCACTCTTTGGTTTACTTGAAAAAGCCCTGAATCCATAGAGCATTACCCCCTTTACGAGCAAGTTACCAGGATTGCAGCATTCTTGACATAAATCCTCTAAAGCCCTTGGTCTCAGGCAGAGCTTCTCCATGAAGAAGCTTACGGGCAATATTTTCGATACAGCGGGTAGAGGCAGCCTGAGGATACGATAAGATAAAAGGAACTTGTTTTTTTACGGCTTTGACAACAGCAGGGTCTTCATTGACAAAACCCAGACTGTTAACCGAGAATCCCAGAAATCGAAAAGTCGCTTTGTTCAGCTTATCGACTACCATCTGACCTTCTCCGGCATCCTGCACTCGATTGACCACCAGACTCAGGGGGGCAGCACCACCATTGCCAGCATAAGCCTTCATCATGGCGTAAGCATCGGTAATCGCCGTAGGCTCCGGTGTAGTAAGAATAATGACCTCATCAGCTGCCATGACGAAGTTCAGCACATTCCGGTTAATACCGGCTCCTGTATCAATCAGGACAAAATCAGCCCAATTGTCAAAAAGAGTGATTTGGTTAATAATCCGCTGTAATTGCACGTTGCTTAGATTCGCCAATTGATAGATGCCGGAACCGCCGGTCATGAACTTAATACCGCAGGGTCCGTCGGAAACAACATCATCCACACTAAACCGGTCTTCCAGCAAATTCAAAATACTGTACGGAGCGGAGCATCCCAAAACCACATCCACATTAGCCATGCCTAAGTCGGCATCGATCACTAAAACTTGCTGGCCCATATTCCCCAGAGTCAAAGCCAGATTGACCGTAAAATTGGTTTTCCCGACTCCGCCTTTGCCGCTGGTCACGGTAATAACGCGAGGACTGCTGCCGTTATAAGCCTGCTTAATGACAGGAGTTGAAGGCGATTCACGGGAATTTTGTACGATTTGTCGAAGTTTTTCTGCTTGATCACGCATTATGAATCCTCAACATCAAATTTGCCAATTGCTGTGGATCAGCTAGTTCAATGTCATCCGGAACATTTTGTCCGGTAGTGACATAGGATAAGGATGCAGGGAACTGATACAGCAAATTGAATACCGTACCGAGATTACTCGCCTCATCTAATTTAGTAAACAAAAACTTTTTGGGTGAACAAACGGAGAATTTATTCACTGCATCCAAGGCTTCTTGATACTTAGTCGTAGCGCTCAGCACCAAGTACACTTCCATTTGAGGATTTACTGTCAGCAGGGCCTGCAGTTCCCCCAGCTGATATTGATTTTTCGGACTGCGCCCGGCAGTATCCACCAAAACCAAATTTTTATCTTTGTGGCGATGAAGCGCGGTTCGCAATTCATCAGGAGTATAAACAATCTCCAAAGGTACACCGATAATATCCGCATAAATCTTTAATTGTTCCACTGCGGCGATACGGTAAGTATCGGCGGTCACCAACGCGACCTTGAAATTTTCTTTGATAGCAAAACTCGCGGCCAATTTGGCAATGGTCGTTGTTTTACCTACCCCGGTAGGCCCGATCAAAGCAACTGTTTTACAGGAATCGGGCGAAAGAACAATGCCATCCACCCGTTTAAAATGGCTGCTGACTCTCTCCAACAGTAATTGCCGGATGACCTCCGGATTTGTGCCAGCCGGGGATTTTGCGTCCGGTAATCCCTTTAATAGCTCTTCGGCAATGTGCGCATCAACATCATTTTTCTGCAGCAGCTCATGCAAAGGGGAGAGTTGCTTTTCGCTTTTAGGCATCTTTTCCAACATCTGCTCAATCATTTTTCGCATATTGGCAATTTCCATTTGCAGAGCCACGCTGTTAGCCGTGTCACCGGCATTTGCCTGGTAGGCTGCCAGGCCGGATCCCATTCTTTTCTCAAGGATCGGACTGTTCTGAGAAGATCCAAGAGACGGCTGTGCCGGTACCGGAGAAGACGCCAAAGGCACCGGAGGCGTAACCGGTTGGGGCGGCGCATTATCCACTGCCGCCATAACCTCAACCGATTCTTTTGCAAACAAGCCCAGCACGCCCCCTGTGCGAAACTTTCTCGTATGTAAAATAACTGCATCCCGCCCCAAATCATTTTTCACCTGAGCGATAGCATCTTGCATGTTAGCAGCAGTAAAAACTTTCACCTTCAATTATACCTTCACCATCCCTAAGGCCTGAACCTCAACTTTTGACTCGATTTCAGCATAAGACAAAACAATGAGATTTGGGGCAACCCGCTCAGTGAGTTTTCGGAAATACAGCCGGGCAGCAGGGCTTGTCAGGACAATGGGCTGATAACCGATATTGGTCAGTTTGGCTAATTCCTGGGACAAACTGCTGATCAAAGACTGCATTAACTGGGGTTCCAGGGCAACATAGGATCCGTGCTCGGTTTTTTGCACCGCGGAGATAACTGTGTTTTCCAACTGCGGATCAACGGTAATACAAGTCAAAATATTGTTATTCACATATTGGCGGGAAATCTGACGGCTTAAAGCATGTCTCACATACTCGGTCAGGACTTCGGTCTCTTTGGTTATAACCGCATAGTCCGCCAAAGTTTCTAAAATAGTCACCATGTCCCGGATGGAGATGCGCTCGCGCAGCAAATTCGACAGTACCTTTTGAATATCGCCAAGAGTCATCAAGCCGGAAAGCAGTTCCTCCACCACTGCCGGATGATTTTGTTTGGTGGCGTCAATGAGGGTCTGCACTTCCTGTCGGCCAAGAATTTCGGCCGCATGTGCTTTAATGATCTCCGTCAAATGGGTGGTCAGTACGGATACTGGATCAACCACTGTATATCCGGCCAGTTCGGCTTTTTCTCTCGTTAGTTCCTGAATCCACAATGCCGGCAATCCAAAGGCCGGTTCCACCGTTTCAATGCCGGAAACCTCTTCTATGACACTTCCGGGATTCATCGCCAAATAATGGTCAAGTAATAGTTCTCCTTTGGCGATTTCAACTCCTTTTAATTTAATGACATAAGCGTTAGGTTTCAGTTGAATATTATCCCGGATGCGGATAGTCGGGATCACCAGTCCTAATTCCAGCGCACACTGGCGCCGGATCATGACCACCCTGTCCAGCAGATCTCCGCCCTGACTGGCATCAACCATTGGAATCAGACTGTAGCCGATTTCCAGTTCCATAGGATCAACCTGCAAAAGGGTAATGACATTTTCCGGTTTGCGGACTTCATCGATTTCCTTTTCTTCCTGCCTGTTGACTTCGGTTTGAGCATGTTGCTGCATGGACCGATGCAGCGTATAGGCAATGCCTAGTGACAATGCACTAAGAACAAAAAACGGTATGCCCGGCAATCCGGGCACGGTGCCCAACATTGCCAGCACTCCGCCTACAATGCCAAAAACCCTGGGATTATTCAGCAATTGGGCAGTAATATCATGCCCGAAGTCCGAATCGGAAGCGGCGCGGGTCACCACAATACCAGTCGCAGTGGAAATCAGCAAAGCCGGTATCTGATTCACCAGACCTTCCCCTACGGTCAATAAAGTATAGTTCGCCAGCGCCTGGGCCGCCGACAGATCCTTTTGAATCATCCCGATGGCAAAACCACCGACAATATTGATAATGATAATAATAATAGCCGCGATGGCATCGCCTTTGACGAATTTGCTGGCGCCGTCCATAGCGCCGTAAAAGTCGGCCTCTTTCTGAATCTTTCTGCGTCGTTCCCTGGCCTCGGTATCGGTAATTAAGCCAGCGTTCAAATCGGCATCAATACTCATCTGTTTTCCAGGCATGGCATCCAGTGTAAAACGAGCCGCCACTTCCGATACCCGTTCGGCGCCCCGGGTGATAACGATAAACTGAATAATAATCAAAATCACAAACACGATAAAGCCGACAACAGCGTTGCCGCCTACCACAAAGTTGCCGAAAGCCAAGATCACTTCCCCGGCATATCCTTCAAGCAGGATCAACCGTGTACCGGAAACGTTCAGAGCCAGCCGAAAAAGCGTCACAATGAGCAAAAGGGAAGGAAAGACTGAAAACTGCAAAGGCTCCACATTGTAAATGGCCACCATGACAATAATCAAGGCGATAGTGATATTCAAAGACAGCAAAAGATCCAGCATAAAAGTGGGGACAGGAATGATCATCATGACCACAATCATGACCACTGCCAGAGCAACAAGAATATCACTGTACTTAGTAATAAATGAAAATGGCGATGTTTGTGTTGCCACGATTTTGCTCTCCTTTAGTTATTAGGACAACCGCCGTTTGAGCTTGTAAACGTAGGCCAGGACTTCGGCAACTGCCTGATACAATTCAGTCGGAATGGATTCCCCTACTTCCGTGGTAGCATATAAAGTACGGGCTAAAGGCTTATTTTCAACGATAACCACTCCATGCTGACGCGCCAGATCTTTGATACGCTCAGCCAAAAAATCCTGGCCTTTGGCAACTACCAGCGGAGCATTCATATCCTTCTCATAACGGATGGCAATAGCGAAGTGGGTTGGGTTCGTAACCACTACGGTGGCTTTAGGTACTTCCTGCATCATGCGGCGCATAGCCATAGCACGCTGGCGCTCTCTAATTTTCCCTTTGATCTGCGGATTGCCCTCGGTTTGTTTAAACTCCTCTTTGACTTCCTGTTTAGACATTTTCAGGCTTTTGTTATGAGACCACCATTGATAAAAATAGTCGAAAGCTGCCAGAATAAGAATCACGCCGCCAATCTGAAAAGCCAAGTCAATTGCCATAGCAGCCAGAAACTGAATGGAATCGTTCAAATCGGCGTCAATCATCCTGGGAATATAAGCAATTTCTTTGATTAAAAACCGATAGATGAAGTAACCAATAATCGCGATTTTCAACAGGGATTTGGCTAATTCCACCAAAGACCGGGAAGAAAATATCCGTTTAAAGCCATTGATGGGATTCAATTTATCAAACTTCCAGGCCAGTGGCTGCAAGGTGAATGTAAAGCCCACCTGCAGGAAGCTAATCGTCAGGGAAATGACCAGAATGGCCAGCATCAAAGGAAAAGTGATTTCAATGAACGTTGTCGCGATATTAATAAACAAGGTTTGCATGGCTTCAATGCTAAAATCACGGGTGGAGAAATCGGTAAACATAAAACGCATGAAGTCAATTAATTTATGATACACTTGAGAGCCAATCATCTTTAGCACATAGAAGGCAGTTAATATGATAAAAGCGGAATTCAATTCCACACTGCGGGCAACCTGCCCTTTTTCTCTGGCTTCAGTTCTGCGTTTACTGGTAGGTTCCTCGGTTTTTTCTTCGCTGAATAACTGCAAATCGAAAACCGGCAGCCGATTGGCTAAAGATTCACGGTCGGAAAATCTCCAGGAGTCGGTATACGTCTTGATACATAACATTGAACCCGACCTCCAGAAAACGAATAAAATAAGGCAATACAGTAGATAGGACAAAAATGCCGACAATAATCTTGGCCGGCACACCTACAACGAAAATATTCATCTGCGGCATGGTTCGGGCCAAAATTCCCAACGCCACATCCGCAATAATAATAGCAATCAAAACAGGCAAGGTAATTTTAAAAGCTACGACAAAAATACCGCTGACCAGTGTAACGATGTATTCGGTTAAAGCTGCATGAAATGTCACTGTGGATATAGGCACAATTTTAAAACTGTCAAATAGAGCAGTTAGCAGGATATGATGCCCGTCTAACGACAGAAAAAACAATAATCCTAAAATATATTGAAAGTTGCCGATCAGCGGCACCTGCTGCCCGGCCTGAGGATCAAAAACATTGACCATGCCAAAGCCGATTTGCGTATCCAACAGGCTTCCGGTCATCTGTACGGCGGCAAAAATCAAAGAACTAACAAACCCGATGGTCATGCCGCAAATCAATTCACTAGCCACCAAAAACAGATAGGAAAGCAGGTGATCTGGAATGATAACATTGGTTCCTCCCAAAAGCGGCAAGGCAATCAAGGTCATCATCAGGGAAAAGCCGGCTTTTACATAGGGAGGAATATTTCGGCTGCCGATGACGGGTGCTAAAACCACCATGCCACTGATTCTTACAAAGATCAATAAAAACAGGCCGATATAATTTTGCATTTCATTATATAAATCCAATTTCAACCACCTTGGCAATACAGTTCATCACCGGTTAGCGCACCATTTGAGGCAGCAGTAGAAAAAGAGAACGGGTATAGTCCACCAACATGCGCAGAATCCAGGGGCCAAACAGTAAAATCGCCACAAAAATCGCGATAATTTTGGGAATGAACACCAGAGTTTGTTCCTGGATTGATGTGGTAGCCTGGAATATGCTGACGAGTATACCTACGACCAATCCTAATCCCAGCATTGGCGCAGAGACCAGCATGACCATCATCAAAGCATCTCTTCCGATTTGTATTGCCATATCGCCGGACACACTACGCCCTCCCCATTATTGAAAACTTAACATAGTAGATCTTATCACCAAGTGCCACCCGTCAACCATGATAAACAACAAAACCTTAAACGGCAGCGAGATCATCACTGGCGGCACCATCATCATACCCATGGACATTAAGGTACTGGCTACTACCATGTCAATGACGATAAAAGGAATATAAATTAAAAAACCGATTTGAAACGCTGTTTTCAACTCACTAATGATGAAGGCAGGGATCAAAGTAGTTGTCGGAACATCATCCCGCGAGGCGGGGCGAGGCGAATCCGACAAATTCACAAACAAAGCCAGATCATTTTCACGGGTTTGCTTAAACATAAATTCTCGCAGCGGCTTCACCGCTTCATCAAAAGCCGTTTCCTGAGCAATGGTTCCGGCCAAAAGCGGCTGCAAGGCATTTTGATTGATCTGGCTCAGATAAGGCGACATGGTGAAAAAGGTGAGAAAAAGTGCCAACCCGATCAAAACATTGTTGGGCGGCATCTGTTGCGTCGCCATGGCGCTGCGCACAAAAGACAGAACAATGATAATCCGGGTAAACGACGTCATCATAATTAAAATAGACGGCGCCAGGGACAGTATTGTCAGAGTAAACAAGACTTGCAGGCTCAAGGCAATTTCTTGCGGAGTATTGGCGGCTTCTACTCCAATGTTAAGATTCGGTACGGGAATTAAGGGAGCCGCTTGCGCCGCAGCGGAATACAAAATACCGCCAAAAAAGGTAAGGAAAAAAGCGACAAGCAAGCTTTTCCAAATAGGCACTGACCTCTACCTCTTCTCTTGATCAGACTGATTAGAATGTTGAGAGCCGCGCAGTGAAAAGCCCTGCGACATCTGTTGCAGTGAAGCCAGATGCTTTTGGAAAATACCGCCGAACTGATCCTGATCATCAGCGTGAAACTCATTATTAGAATACTTTTGCGTCATTTCATCGGAAGTGATATCTTGCAGCAGGGTTACGTGATGTTCGGTCACCCCGAGGATTAAAAATCGCCCGGAAATATTCACTAGATATACGCCACGGTTAGGGCCCAAGGTTAGTGTGGAAATGACTCTGTTCTCGCCGTTCCCGGCACTGACGGCAAATTTTCTGCCGACAAAGCGGGAAGTCAAATAAGCAATAAACAGAACCAAAGCGAAGGTCGCAATCACCGAAAGGATGTAGAAAATATTCCCCAGCACAGTTGTTCCCTCGGGCTTGAGATCCTGATACTGTAAAAAGGGCTTGACTTCTTCCGCGGATGCTGCTCCGGCCGTCATCAGGAATAACAGGACAACGCTGATAGTATACCGATATTTGCCGGACATTTTAACCCACTACTTTGCGTACGGCTTCCAGCACCCTGTCCGGTTGAAACGGCTTAACAATAAAATCCCGGGCACCGGATTGAATTGCTTCGATAACCATGGCCTGCTGCCCCATAGCACTGCACATGATGATTTTCGCGGAAGGATCAGAGTCCTTAATTTGTTTCATAGCTGTTATACCATCCATTTCCGGCATGGTGATATCCATTGTGGTCAGGTCCGGCCGTACTTCCTGATACTTTTCCACCGCTTTCGCACCATTTTCGGCCTCAGCTACGACTTCGTAGCCATTTTTCGTCAGGATATCTTTTATCATCATCCTCATAAATGCGGCATCGTCTACGATCATCACTTTGGTGGCCATTCATTCATCTCCCCTTTAACTTGTTGACTAAAACATCTACTGCAAATTGTTGAGCCGGTCAATATGTCCTACAATATCTGTGATTCTGACGCCAAAATTCTCGTCAATAACCACTACTTCTCCCTTGGCAATTAATTTACCGTTGACCAAAACATCCACCGGTTCGCCGGCCAGTTTATCCAATTCCACCACAGAGCCAGGCGCCATCTCCAAAATCTCCCTGACTTGTTTGCGAGTACGGCCTAATTCCACCGTAATCTGCATCGGTACATCCATAATCAGACCCAGATTAGCGTCAGATACGGCCAAAGCTGCCGGTTTCAGGGGTACAAACTGAACCGGCTGAACATTTTGAACCGGCTGGACCTTTGGCATGGCGGCAGCCGCCTGAGGCTGAGACTGAACAGGTCTTTCCGGTTCGGCCGGAGCGGATTTAGATGCGCCGGCGACAGGCGCAGCCGGTTGCGGCTTAGGCATAGCAGCAGGATCCGGTTTAACTGAACCCATCAATCCATTCACCATCTCTCTCGCCACCCGCATGGTGACAATTTGCATAATTTCACTGTCAATCAGATCTTCCACTTCCATGCGGAAATTGACCCGGACGACCGCTTCATCGCCGCTTATGCTTTCGGTAATAGCTGGTTCTACGGCAAAATCATACAAATTCACCGCAGGCGGAGAGATATCCACCTTTTTTTTGAATACGGTAGACATCGAGGTGGCAGTGGAGCCCATCATTTGGTTCATGGCCTCCGTCACGGCACTCATGTATAATTCATTCAATTGCTCGGGGGGATTGGTGCCATCCTTGCCCATCATTAAATCGGCAATTACCAGTGCGTCACTTTCCCGCATCGCCAGAAGATTGCTGCCGATAATACCATCGGTATAGCCGACTTCAATCACCAAATAGGGAAGGGGATATTGATTTTTAATTTCATTAATAGTAGTAATCGACACTTTGGGTGTGGTAATTGAAACGCGTCTGCTGAGAAGAACCGACAAAGTCGTGGCCGCGCTTCCCATGCATATATTTCCAACTTCCCCCAAGGCATCTCTTTCCACATCGGTTAGTTCCGTTGCGGCTGAAGCTGTGGATGACGCACCTGGCTCGCCTCGCAACAACGCATCAATTTCGTCCTGGGAAAGAAATCCGTCAGTCATCGTCCTCATCTCCCTTGGATATTTTCTGAGTAATTTGCACAGCCAGCCGTTTGCCTGACAATCCAGGCTTACAGGTAAATTTTTCTCTTTGGCCGACAAGCAGGGTCAATTCGCCTTCGGCCCATGATTCCAGCTGCAAAACATCGTTTACAGACAAATCCAGCAATTCCTGGACGGTAATCTTGACTCGCCCCAATTCAACGATCACCGGTACAACCGTCTTCTCCAGCTTGCGCTGCAGAGACGCAATATTTTCTTCCGACGATTGCTTAGCGACAGAAGATGCCACCCAATAGGTCGTCGTCAGTTTAGACATAACCGGTTCAATGACCAGATAGGGAATGCAAACATTGATAAAACCCTCGGTTTGACCGATTTTAGCCTGTAAAGTAACGATAACTACCATGTCGTTAGGCGGTACGATCTGGGTGAATTGCGGGTTGGTCTCAATGACTTCCAGCCGGGGTTCAATGGTAATAACCTGTTTCCAGGATTCCTGCAGCGTTTCCAGTGACCTGACAATGACCCGGCGCACAATCGCTTCTTCAATGTCGGTAAGGGATCGGGATTTTGGGGGAGGCAGCCCTGGGCCCCCAAATAAACGATCAATAATGGAGAAAACGATATTAGGATTAATTTCCAATACAGCATTGCCTTTTAAGGGCCTCATCTGGAAAATACTGATGACGCTGGGATTCGGCATGGAACGGACAAACTCTTCGTATGTCAACTGGTCTACCGAGACAACATCAATATGGACAAACGAACGCAAATGCGTGGCAAGATAAGTATTCAGGAGGCGGGCAAAATTTTCGTGCAACATATAAAGAGTACGGATCTGGTCTTTGGAAAATTTATCAGGGCGTTTAAAATCGTAAACTTTAATTTTATGCTGTTTTTGCTCTACTTTCATTTCTTCCGCCGAGACAACCCCGGTGGAAATAGCCGAAAGCAGAGCGTCTATCTCGGCTTGTGTTAGAACATCCCCTGCCACGGTCCCCCTCCTTTCATCAAGAAATTTAATTTCGCAACTTTATTGCAGGACAAAATGAGTAATATATACTTCGTAGACTCGCTCCATCCCCATGGCCTTGTTGATTTCCTGCTTCAGAATCTCTTTCAGTCGGTCCTGTTTTGTCGGGTCAAAGTCTTCGACCCGCTGGGAACGGAGTACGTAGACAACGGTATCCAGGATTTTGGCTTCTTCCTGGGAGGCCAGCTTGCCGCCCCCTTCTTCCAGTCTTCTATCCAGTTTCATATCCAGGATAATACCGATTTTCAAATAACGTCCGCTATTGACGCCGCCAATATTTAAAATTAAACCATCTTTGGGGTCACCGACTTTAATTAACGTCCCGTTGCGTTGAATAGTTGCTTTGGCAGCCGTTTGATCAGCAACGATTTTTGTGGCGATAAAATAACTCATACCGCCGGCCAGAGCCAGCCCTAATACGATTAAAGCAACAACCAGTATGACGGAAAACTTTTTTTCTGTTTCAGCCACTGTTACACCTCCAGCGTGAGTGCTAGTATCTTTCCTTGTTGTATGTAATCAGGCATTCCTAAACATTACATGATTCTGCTAAATTCTACAATGTTGGATAATTTCCTGCTTTACCGGCAAGATTTGCCGGTAAAGCAGGAAATGTAAGGATTTTTTGTCAACGAATACTGCGGAAGATAGCCCGCCGGTAGTCCATAACTTTTCGGACCACTTCATCCATGGATTCGGCGACAATCAGTTTTTTACCGTTGGTCAGCGTAATCACCGTGTCCGGTGTCTCATCAATTGTTTCAATTAATTCGGCGTTTAAGACAAAATCGTCATCCTGGCTTTTGAAACGAGTCAATTTAATCATATTCCTTGCCTCCTAAACGCGGCTATAAGGAGGGGGATTGCCTCGAAGAACCCCTCCCCTATTTATGCTATCGTTTCAAGTTAGCCAATTCCTGCAGCATTTCATCGGTGGTGGTAATGATCCGGGAGTTAGCCTGAAAACCACGCTGGGTAATAACCATGTTGCTGAACTCCTCGGCCAGGTCCACGTTGGACATTTCCAGAGTGCCCGGGCTTAGCTCGCCGCGGCCACCGGTTTTAGTGGTGCCTATCTGGGCGACGCCGGAGTTGTTGGATTCGCTATACAGGCTGGAACCAGCCTTGGTGAGACCGGCAGGATTATTGAAAGTAGCCAGGGCAACCCGAGCCAGGGTTTGAAACTCCCCGTTGGTGAAATTACCTTGAATGACCCCGCTGGTATCAATGGTAATACGGTCCAATTCACCGGCCGGATAGCCGTCCTGTTCGAGAGCCTGAGCGGTAGATTCACCGCCACGCTGCGTCAAGGCGCTGAAATCCAGAGTAGCCGTAAAAGTGGCAGCGCCATAGCCGGCGGCGTCATCCGGGTCAATCGTTATTTCAAAGGGATCTGTAGCAGCGCCAGCCGTGCTGCCTCCATCATCTATAGGATGGGGTGTACCCGCATTGTATGGTACTGCAGAAACGAATGCACCATTTGCAGCGTCAAAAGTCAATAAAACTGAATTCCCCAGTACAGGTGCAACGGTACTGCCAGTGTCAGTTGTGGCATCCGGGGTAAAAAGCCACTGGTTGGAATTCACTTTTTCAAAGGTGCCGGAAACCTTGTGGGCTGATCCCTGCCCATCATACACCGGAATCGAGGCTTTATAGCGGGAAGGATGCGCATAGTCTGGGTCGGCAGCGTTGGCAGCAGTCAATGCTTCCACTTCGCCTGACAGATTATGTTCGAATGTTATGGATGTGGTCGCGCGGGCCGCCATGGTGCCGCCCACCGGAATTTTAATGGTGGTAATATCATCGTTCGTATTCAGAACTCCGTTTGCATCCGCCATCCAGCCCATTACTTGCAGACCGGTGCCGGGAACCACATAGTTTCCGTATTCGTCGAAATCAAAGTTACCAGCCCGGCTATATACCCGGTTGGTGACGCTGCCGTTGGCCAGAATAAAGAAACCCTGACCCTGAATCGACAAGTCGCTTTGTTTGCCGGTCGGCTGGAAACTGCCGTCAGTGAAGATGGTGTCGATACTGGCCAGTCCCATCCCCAGGCCAACCTGTTTCGGATTAGTACCGCCACGAGTGGCGCTGGCGGAAGAAGCGCCTGACAGAGTCTGGCTCAGCACATCCTGGAAATTGGCCCGGCCGGCTTTATATCCAATGGTATTTACGTTGGCGATGTTATTGCCGATCACGTCCATCCGGGTCTGATGGTTGCGCAGACCGGATACGCCGGAGAATAATGAACGCATCATGGTAAATCATAACCTCCCTTTTCATTTCGGTGATCCTGACAGTCCGCTGAAGTTGCTTCAATCAGTCGGCAACTTAGGCCTCCCCGAGAGGTCCAGCCTTAGACGATGACAGCGCTGTCAATATTGGTAAACACATTATCCTTTAAGGTTTGCCCATCCATGGCGGTAATAACGGTTCGGTTTTTGACACTGACCACCAGGGCTAAGTTTTGATTCAAAAGAACCAGCGACTCTTTAGCGCCTTTGCCGGCGGCCTTTTCCACGGCATCCGACAGTTTGGCCAGTTCGTTCTGAGTTAACTGGATTCCCCGCAGTTGCATCCGCTGCAGCGCATGCTGGGAAAAGCTGATTTCCTTGATTTCTTGGTCTAATATCTGACCGAAGGAAACCGGCGGCTTTCCTGATGCATTTGTCTGGGCAGGAGGAACTGTGGCGGAACCGGCGGGAATAGAAAACGGCGAGTACCTGATCCGGTTGTCCATTACCATCGCTGTCTACCCCTACGGCTCTTCGGCGGGAGGATTTTCATCGGCAATGACCTGATCCAGGGAGACAGCTTGATTGCCGACAATGAGATACGGCAGGCCATTGATAATCTGTACGGCCTCCACCTTGCCGGAATACTCCGTGCCTTTCTTGTCTTTCCATTTGATCGTATCACCGATCATATCCGTGGCCTTCTTCAAATCTTCACTGGCGTTGGAAACGCCGACGACAGTGCCGGGATCAACCCCCATATCCCCCACGATCAGCTTGGGCTGGCCGTTGACGATTCGCACCGCCGAAACCACACCGGCGTATTCTTCGCCGGCCGATCCCGCCCAGCTTACCACTGTGCCGATCATCGATGTGGCCTGAGTAACCGCGAAGGTAGTATTCAGATTGGTCATTTGCTCTAGAGCGGAAAACTGCGCCATTTGGGCGATAAATTCTGTATCATTAGCCGGATTCAGAGGATCCTGATTTTGCAGCTGAGTAATAAGCAGATGCAGAAATTGATCCTTTCCCAGTTCATTATTGGTTTCACTCGTTTTATTCGTGCCATCCCCTGATTTGTTCACTTTCGACCAGTCTGTTACGCCAGCCAGAGAACTCATGGGATCACCTCCTGATTATTAAATGCGGTAGTCAACTCCTGTATCTCCTACTGCTACGGCTTGAATAGCGGACTCTTCTTCAATTGCCTGCACAAATTCCTCATCGGTTTTGCGATTGTTCAGTTTAATCTCCGGCTGCTGTTGGGCAGTTTCCCGGCGATCATTGGACAGAAACTGGCCTAAGCCGGCATAAACGCCGACATTGTCCACTTTCAGCCCCTGATTGGACAATTCTTGTTTCAACTGAGGCAGGGACGCCTCAATTACGCTGCGGACTTCAGAGTTGTTGGAGTGAAACGCCGCGCTGACCACGCCGCCTTCCACGGTGACTTTAAGTGTCATGTCGCCCAGATGTTCAGGCTTCAGACGAATTACCATTTCCGTGTTGGCTTGCCGGGAAATCAGGCGGGCATTTTCCACGATCTGTGCAACGACATTGTCCGGGTCATTCAGCGGCTGGGACGGCAACTGAGTACTGTTTTCCTTGCCGGTAACAGAACTTAATTTACCGGACTGATCGGCGTTAGCCAGAATACCGGCAAAAGAATTCTCCGAGGTATGCTGGGAAACCTGTTCTGTCTGCTGCTGCGCCATTTCGCCCAACTGATCATCACCCATAAAATTCTGAGCGTTATTGGTCATCTGCTCGTCCGCATGGGGAAGCGTTGTTGTCCCCGCCACTACAGGAGTGGTAGTGTCTTGTTGCACAACTTTAATGGTTGAGCCAGAACTGTGCAGCGGAGCAAGAATCTCTTGGTGCCCGGCGCCAAGATCAGCTGCCTTTTTAACAGTTGAAGGTTGTCCCACGGCTTCAGCCGCTGTAGCTGTCCCGCTTTGTTGACTCACCTCGGCATTCACGGCAATAGTCCCTGCCGCAGGCATTCCTGCGTTTGCCCCATCAGCGGCAGTTTGTCCTTCCATGCCCATAGTGGCGGCCGACTGAACTACCGCGGATGTCAGGCCGAAGGAAGCTACGTTAGAATCAATCTGCTGAGGCTGCAGCGGCAGAATGAGGAAAGACTGCATAGCCGCCATGGCAAGATTCCCATTAGCATCCAGCGAGGAATCTGCACTCGGCTGTCCTTCCATGCCTTGCATGTCCTTTTCCACAGTTCCGGTGCTGTTGATCGGTTCGTTGCCAATGCTTTCCTTGGCAGCTTCCAAGGTTTGTCCAAACGGCTTGCCGGACTTGTTTCCGCCAACGGCATTTGCAGAGGACTTCTTGGCCTGCACGGCTTGACCCGGGTTATTGGCGGCCGGTACAGGCGCTTTAAAAACCGTCATCATATCCATTATTTTCACCTCCTTTCACCGATTGCTATTTGTTGTGTTGTTCTATAGTTAATTAGCTAGTTTCGGGAGACAAATGCAACGTGCTAATGCTTTAATCAGAACCGGTCCCCAGCGCCGAGTTTGCGCCAGGAGCAGGATTGGTCTCCGGGTTATCTGGTTTGACTGGTGCGGTTTCCACTTTGCCTTTGGCCATAAACTCTATCAGTCTGGCTGCCCGCATAGGATCAAGCCGGGTTAACAGTTTGGCAACTTGATCTTCCTCCATTTTATTGAAAATCGCAATTACCAACTCATCTTCTATTCGGTTTAAAATTGGCACTGCCTGGTCCGGCTTCATTTCACTGCATAAGCGGGACAATTTAGCGATGCGTTTTTTTTCTGCTTCCAAGCGGACTGTTTTTTCTTGGGGAGTTTCTTCCGGTTCAGCCGGCTGAGACGGTTCTGATTGTCCCGCCTGCTTTTGTTCTGATCTTGACAAGGGGAGGTGAGCCTCTTCTGCCGGGGTCGCCTCTTCTTCTTCCGCATCGGCAAAAGCGCCGGGAACGAAGTATTTCCCAATGATCGGATAACTAGGCAAATCCAGGCGCTGCACCACTGTTTGAACACTATCCAAGGCCAAAAGCTTGTTCATATTGAAAAACTTAAAATAGATCCCTGCCGCAAAGCCGACTCCCAGCAGCGCCACAAACAGGATGAGAAAGACAAATACTCTGATAAGCTTAGCTATTCTCCCGAACATAGCTTTGATTTTTTGTTTAATCCGGGATTTCTTTGTCTCGGTTTCAGGAGGACTTATGGTATTGTCAGCAGATTTGGTAGTATTGTCAGCCATGAGCTCAGCCTGCCTTTAAACTGAAATTAACGATAAAACGACATCACTTTTGCCACATAATTCTTGGTTTCCGGGTAGGGAGGCACGTCCTGATAGCTTTTCACCGCTTCAGGTCCGGCATTATAGGCTGCAACCGCTTTACGTACATCGCCGTTAAACGTGTCCAGCATCTCCTTTAAATAACGCACCCCGCCGTCAATATTTTCCTTCGGATCCCTGATATTACGGACATTCAGTTTCCGGGCCGTTTCCGGCATCAACTGCATGACCCCTACGGCGCCGGCAGAGGATACTGCATTGGCGGAAAAATCCGATTCCACTTTAGCTACTGCCACTGCCAGTTTCGGGTCTACGCCGTACTTTTCCGCTGTGGCATGAACCATGCGCTGCACCTGATTCCGATGCTGGGCCTGGAACCGGCTGTCGTTTTCTGTCTGAGAGACCGCGGATTGCCGAAAACGGACGGGCGCCTGCTGCCGTTGGGCAGTGGACAGATAGTCGGCGAAACTGGATTCGGCCGTACCCGAGACTGACCTTGACGTTGGCTGGGCAGTGGTCGACTGGCCGCTTAAGTTTGCGGTATGTTTCGCATTCCGCTGTGGAATGGGCTGAAATCGTTTTTCAATATCGGATATTCTGGCCATTACTCTGGCAATACCATTCATTTTCATCACCACCCTGTTTCTTCACGCACAAATGTCTGTACGCCAATTTCGTCGAGATATTTTTGTTTTTCCTGCAGTATTTCCGATTGATACTGGCTCCAGCGTCTTTCCTTCAGTTTTTCTACCAATTTTCGTTTTTGCATGCAGCCGGTGAGAATCTCCAGGCATTGATTCCGTTGGATCTCCGCTTTCTGCACTTCCCGCGTCTGGATAACAATGCGATCTTTCAGCAGTTCTTCGTAACGCTGGATGATCAGAAACTGTTCCACCGTCAGGGAGGCTTCCTGCTGCCGTTGGCGCATAAGCGCGTGATTGGTCTCCAATTTAGCCTGAAGATCACTTAGGACGGTTTGCTCAGCCAAAAGTCTTTGTGTAGCCTGGGCAAATTTCACCTGAGCTTGCTCTTCCTGCATCCTGCGGTACTTGAGCAGCGTCTCCAGTCTAAATTGAAATTTTTGCACCTATCTCACCTCAAGCAAACTCATCTGTGGCCTCGAATCTGGAGTCGTTCAAACGATCCGTTTAACCATTCGTCAAATCGCACAACTTGGCAATCGTCTCCTGCATGGGTTCGAACTCGTATACGTCTTGTTGCAGAAAGGCTCTGATCGGTCCGATTTTTTGAATGGCCCGGTCAATCTCGGAGTTGCTTCCCGCCACATAGGCCCCAATATTGATAAGGTCTTCCGCTTCCCGGTAAACAGCAAGCATGGACCGGACTTTCTGTGCTGCCTGCCAATGTTCTTTATCGGCTATCTCCAGCATTAAGCGGCTTACGCTGGGCAAAACATCAATGGCCGGATAGTGATTCAGAGCGGCGATATTACGGGATAAAACAATGTGACCATCCAGAATACTGCGTACCGTATCGGCAACGGGTTCATTCATGTCATCCCCGTCGACCAGCACGGTATAGATGCCGGTAATCGAACCGCGATCCCCGGTTCCCGAGCGTTCCAACAGTTTGGGCAGCAAGGCGAAAACCGACGGAGTATAACCTCTGGTTGCCGGTGGTTCCCCGACAGTCAACCCTACCTCACGCTGGGCCATGGCAAACCGGGTCACTGAATCCATCATCAGGACTACATCCCGGCCTTGATCACGAAAGAACTCGGCAATCGCGGTAGCAGTCATAGCCCCTTTAATCCGGGCCAAGGCAGGTTGGTCGGAAGTAGCTACGACCACCACAGACCGTTTAAGTCCTTCCTCCCCCAAATCCCGTTCGATAAACTCCTTGACTTCCCGTCCCCGTTCGCCTACCAGCGCAATAACGCTGATATCCGCTTCTGTATTACGGGCGATCATGCCAAGAAGAGTGCTTTTTCCCACTCCGCTGCCGGCCATGATGCCGACCCTTTGTCCTCTCCCCAATGTAAGCAGACCATCAATGGCCCGTACGCCTACCGACAATTTTTCTGTAATACGGCGGCGGGAAAGCGGAGGCGGCGGTTGTGCATGGAGGGGGTATTCGGCGTGTCCCTCAATCGGACCCTTCCCGTCAATAGGATTGCCTAAACCATCCAGGATACGCCCCAACAAGTTGGGGCTCACCCTTACACTGGAAGTTTTCTGGGTGGAAACCACCTCACACCCAGGACCTATGCCCTGCATTTCGCCAAAAGGCATCAATAGCACCTTTCCATTCCGGAAGCCTACTACCTCTGCCGCTATGGGCTGGTTTGAGCCGCGGGGATAAATTTTACAAACTTCCCCCAAATCCACCCGGGGGCCCTGAGTTTCAATCATTAACCCTACGATTTGGGTTATTTTCCCGCATAAACGCATGGTTTCAACAGATTGGACTGTCTGAATGTATTTATCGATTTGAAAGGTTGCTTCATGTTTGCTCATGGCATCGCTTCCTGCAGTGCTTTCTTCAAGGCGTCCAGTTGAGAATCAACACGGGCATCGACTGAACCATAAGCGGTTTCAATGATGCAGCCGCCATTCGCAAGGGTTTGATCAGGAGCGAGAGAAATGACATGTTCCCGCTCTATGTACCGGTCCAACTCGTTTTGCGCTTTAAGGAGCCGCTCGTAATCAGCGGGATTCACCCGAATGGTGAGCTGTTCCTGATCCCGCACCTTAGCCAGCGCCGCTTTCACCAGCGTCACCGTTCCGGTGGCGGTTTCGTCCAATTGCTGGGCAATAATCTTTTGCGCTATGGACAAAGACAACTCGACCATCTGGCGTTCAGACTGAATCAGCAATTCATCGGCCTGTTTGGTCGCATATTGAATCAGCTCGGCAGCCTGACAGGTCGACGCATTAAGTTGCTCTTGCATTTGGTCGAGAGCCTCTTGCTTACCTTTGGACAGCCCTTCTTGATAGCCTTCATCCCAACCTTGCTTTTGCCCGTCCGCAAAACCTTGCTGACGGCTTTCTTCCATCACTTGCTCTTTCGCGGCAGCCATTTCTTTGTTGGCTTCTTCTATGATTTGAGCCGCCTTTGTTTCTGCCTCGTCAATCATCGCTTGGGCCTGTAACTTGGCATTCTCAATTTCCTGGTTTATCAAATCTTCGTGATTCACCAAGTCCGCATAAACGACTGGAGGTACGTCATCAATCGTTTCCAGACTTTCATCCGGCGATTCAACTTCCACGTCTATGGTCTGCGGATTATCAAGGGCTAAATCCAGAGTTACCTGAGAGACATCATCCGGCAATTCCGGAATTTCTTGCAAATCACCAGCAGGCACAGACAGACTGTCCTGAGTTATCTTGGGATTATTAATCACAACCGGTTTTTCTCCAAGCTGAGCTTGCTTAATAACCCTAGACAATAATCTCGTCTCCTTTGCCTCTTGAGACCACAATTTCGCCGGATTCCTCCAAACTGCGGATTACATTGACAATTTTCTGTTGTGCCTCTTCCACGTCCCGGATACGGACCGGTCCCATATACTGAATTTCTTCCCGGAGCATATCCGATGCCCGTTTAGACATATTGCGGTATACTTTATCGGTAACTTCACTGGAGGAACCTTTGAGGGCCAGCGCCAAGTCTTTAGAATCAACCTGCCGCAAAACCATCTGCAAAGACCTGTCGTCCAAAAGGACAATGTCCTCGAACACGAACATCCGTTTCTTGATCTCTTCCGCCAATTCAGGATGCTGAACTTCCAGATTTTCAATAATCGTCCGTTCCGTGGTGCGATCCACCCGGTTCAAGACCTCAACGATAGAATCCACACCTCCGGCAGCGGTAAAGTCTTGTGTCGCCATAGAGGACAACTTTCTTTCCAGAATTCGTTCCACGTCTTTAATGACATCCGGCGAAGTTCGGTCCATGGTGGCAATTCTCTTGGCAACCTCAACCTGTCGTTCCGGCGGCAACGCCGATAAAATGACCCCGGACTGATCCGGCTGAAGATAGGCCATAATCATTGCAAGCGTTTGAGGATGCTCGTTTTGAATAAAGTTCAGCAATTGCGAAGGATCTGTTTTGCGGGCAAAGTCAAAGGGCCGGATCTGAAGGCTGGAGGTTAGGCGGGTGATAATGGAAACCGCTTTTTCCCCTCCCAGAGCCATCTCCAGGATTTCCTTGGCGTAATCCAGACCGCCGTTGGTCAAAAACTCTTTGGCGATGCACATTTGATGGAACTCGGCCAACACCTGATCTTGTTGTTCCTGGGTCACTCGCCGCTGATTAGCAATTTCCAAGGTAAGCTTTTCAATTTCCTCTTCGCGCAAATGGCGAAAAATCTGAGCGGAAATATCAGGGCCAAGCGCTATCAATAATATAGCTGCTTTTTGCTTGCCGGTTAATTCAGTCGACTGGTACATGAACGCACCCCTTCCGCCTATTCATCCGCCAGCCAGGCGCGAAGCAATTGTGACGCTTCCTCCGGCTTGGTTTTGGCAAATTTTTCAATAGCTTCACGCTGCTGCGTTCGTTCTATTTCTTCCGGCGACAACTCCGGCAACCTTTCTTCTTCCTCCAGGGGAATGTCGATCTCCTGAGGTTCCGGAGGCAGCATAGCCGCCATTTGCATTTCCGCTTCCCGTCGGCGGTGTCTCAGGACCATCCAAACAATCAACAATGCGGCAAGCAAGATCGAGGCGCCGATGCCCAGTTTCAGATATAACGACTGTTTCTGTTTTTCTTCCATCGCCAATTCTTCTTGTCTTTGCTTGTCGGCAATATCCGTGCTAAAGGCAATAGCTTCCACGGCAATCGCGTCACCCCGGGCCGGATTCAGCCCGACAGCAGATGCCACCACTTTGGCGATACTGTCCTGCTGGGCTTTATTAAAGGCGGCATCCACCAGTACCGACACGGTCAGCCGCTTAATCGAACCAGGAGAGGCAACCACTTTTTCCTTAGTTTCATTGATTTCATAATTGCGGGTAAACTCTTTTTTCTCATAGTTTGACTGAGAATTATTATTATTGCCAGTTACATAGCCCGGAATATTGGACGTTACGCCGGGAACGCCTCCGGGTGCAGGACCGGGCGCTGTTGAATTACCTGTATAGGATTCGTTAAGTTCCTGGGTGCTTCTTATAATTCCTTTATCATCCACAACCGGTTGGAAAATTTGCCGATCAATGATCCGTTGATCGAAGTCCAGTTCCACGTTGACGCGAACAGCCGCTTTTCCCGGACCCATTACCTGCTCCAGCATGGACTGGGCTCCTCTTTGCAAGCTGTCCTGAATCTTGCGGGCTAGTTCCATTTGGGTAATATTTCTCTTGCCGTCCAGTTTCATCTGCTGGGCCAGTTCCGCTTCGTCTTCTTCCGGTCCATTCAGGACACGGGCGAAACTGTCCACCACCGTGATGTTTTCCGGCTTCAAATCCTGAATGCTGTGAGCAACCAGGTTTACAATACCCTTCACCTGCTCTTTGCTCAATTCCGCCTTGGGATGTAATTTAAGCATAATGGACGCTGTAGCCGGTTTTTCGTCCTTTTTGTACAAACTGCCCTCCGACAGAACAATATGAACTCTGGCTCTTTCCACTTCCGCCATTTGTTCTATCGTGCGGGCCAGTTCCCCTTGCAGTGCTTGTAATAAATATACTTTATTCTGAAATTCCGTAACGCCGAACTTGTTTTGGTCAAAAATTTCAAAACCCTTCTTGCCTTTCGGCAAGCCTTGTCCGGCTAAATCAAGTCGTATCCGATATACATCCTTGGAAGAAACCAGAATGGTAGTACCATTTTCACCAATTTCGTAAGGTATTTTCAGTTCTTTTAGTTTTGCAGCAACTTCGCCTGCATCTTCAGCATCCATATTGGTAAACAAAGGTACATTTTCCGGGCGTCCACCCCACCAATAACTCCACGTCAGTATGGCAGCGAACAGCAATATAGCGGCGCCAATAATGATATACCTTTCTCTTTTACCTATATTTTGCCACAAGCGCAGAGACTGTTCTTTCCAATCGGCCATCGTCTCCACCCTTTCAAGCCACAATTAAGTAGAAATTAAAAACAGTCCTACACTTGCATACGCATAATTTCCTGATAAGCATCCACTATTTTATTGCGAACCTGCATCGTCAGCTGCAAGGCTACAGAAGCTTTTTCCGTCGCGACCATGACTTCCGAAATATCTTGAACTTTCCCCGCAACCAAATTAAGAGATGCCACCTTGGATGCATGTTGCAGTTCATTGACTTCATTAAGAGCCTCGCTCAAAAACTCGCCAAATGGCTTTTCGTCCTCTGGCGCTGCTTTGCCGCTGGTCAAGCTCATTGAACTATTACTAACCGGAGTCAGTTTCAATGGTTCAGCTCGCATTCATACTCCTCCTATTTGCCTATTTCTAGCGCCTTCATTGCCATAGCTTTCGCCGCATTAACTGCAGTTACATTTGCCTCATATGCTCTGGATGCCGTGATCATATCCACCATCTCGGTTACAACATTCACGTTCGGCATTTCCACATACCCTTCCAGATCCGCGTCCGGGTGAGAAGGATCAAAAATCTGGCGAGTCGGTGAATCGTCTTTTTGAATTCCAACCACACGCACCCCGGTCCCAATCTTCGTTTGATCCGCCTGATCCATTTGACCGGTTAAAATGCTTTTAAACGATTTTTGGGGCTGCGGGTTTCTCGGTTCGAACACTACCATTTGGCGCCGGTAGGCTCCACCCTCGACAGTCCGGGTTGTATTGGCGTTGGCGATGTTATTTGAAATCACATCCATCCTCAACCGTTCGGCGGTCATTCCGGAAGCCGATGAATTAATCGCATCAAACAGACCCATGATTAGCGCCTCCCATCATTAATCACCGATTTGATATTGGAAAAGTAACTGCTCAGCTTTTGAATGGAAGCGTTATAATAAATGCTGTTTTTAGCCATATTCGCCATTTCAGCATCAATATCCACATTGTTTCCGTCGGTACGCAGGCTATTGTCAGTGACAGTTCTCAACTCCATATCATTTGTTTTGGGCTTGCTGTGGAGGCTGGGCAAATGCCGCTCATGAGTCAAGACCAAAGGCAATTTAGCAGCCGATTGCTGCTGCATCGCCTCTTGTAATTTTTCTTCAAAGACCACTTCACTTCTCTTAAAGCCCGGTGTGTTCACGTTAGCCATGTTATCACTGATAACTTTATGGCGAAGCGAAGCAACGGATATCGCTTTTTCCAATGCTGAAACTTGAGGTGATGACAGCAAGGATTTTAACAAGAAACTCCCTCCTCTATCATTGTATTTTATGGTGTTTTTTAGCACATTTGCTAACATAATTCTACATTAATTATGCAAATCCTTCAAATACCTCCAAAGAGAATCTTTTTTAGCCCTTGGTAGCAGAAATTAAGACTTTGGTCTTAGTTATACGAGTATACAGGCGCCTTATGTCAAACAAAAAGGTCAACCACCATAAACTCTGTGGCTGACCTTTTTTCTGGCCTGCATTATTTTTTTAATTTTTTTAACTCATCTAACAGTCTTTCGTTTAATACGCGAATGTAAGTTCCCTTCATACCTAAAGACTTGGATTCAATTACGCCGGCGCTTTCAAATTTTCGCAGGGCATTCACAATGACAGAACGGGTTATACCTACCCGATCGGCAATTTTGCTGGCAACTAACAGTCCTTCACTGCCGTCTAATTCACTAAGAATATGCATGACGGCTTCCAGTTCGGAATAGGACAAGGTCCCTAAAGCCACCTGCACTGTTGCCTTTTTCCTAGCCTCGATTTCAATTTTCTCGCTGCGTTCCCGCAAGATTTCCATACCAACCACAGTAGCGCCGTATTCTGCTAAAAGCAAATCATCATCTGTAAAATAATCGTTAAATTTAGCTACAATCAGCGTGCCGATCCTATCCCCTCCGCCATAGATCGGTATAATGCTGGTGAATTTTTCCTGGAAAATGCAATCTGTCCCTTGACTGAAAGCGCATATGCCATTTTCCAATTGCCGGTTGGGAGATGTCTCGGTAATTCTCAGCAGCCATTCGACATAACGCTCGGGGAAATGACCCAACTTCAAAACTTTATCTTTCATTAAATCGCATTCAAAGTTATCCAATAATGCATAGCCCGATACTGTCCCATCTTTGCCGACAATATATATATTTGCATTCATCACGTGTGAAAGCACGGAAGAAATTTCGCTAAATTCAAGATTTTCCGATTTTTGCAGCAACCGATTAACTTTCCGGGTCCTCTCCAAAAGCGTCTGCATGTTACGTTCCTGCCTTTCATCCAATTCTCTTATAGAATATACTGGCTTAGATCTTGATTGACCACAATATGATCCAATTTGTTTTTTACATATAAACGATCAATTAATATTGTTGTTTCACCCACATCCGGGGCGTTAAAAGCCAGGTCCTCCAAAAGCTTTTCCATAACTGTATGGAGCCTTCTGGCGCCTATGTTTTCGGTCTGGGAGTTTACCCGGCAGGCAATATCGGCTAACTCGTCAATGGCATCAGGGGCAAAAGATACATAAACACCTTCTACTTCCAGCAGGCCGGTATACTGTTTAATGAGCGCCTGAGCCGGTTCTGTCAATATTTGACGGAAATCTTCTTTGGTAAGATTGGTCAGTTCTACCCGAATCGGAAAGCGTCCCTGCAATTCTGGAATCAGGTCAGAAGGTTTGGAAATATGAAAAGCGCCGGCGGCGATAAACAGGATATGGTCCGTCTTGACCGGCCCATATTTGGTCACTACGGTGGACCCTTCTACAATGGGCAAAATATCGCGCTGAACTCCCTCGCGGGAAACATCGGGCCCGGTTGAACGTCCTCGTCCGGTAATTTTGTCAATCTCATCAATAAATATTATACCGGAATTTTCTGCTCTCTCAACAGCTGTGGCTATCACATTATCCATATCAATTAACTTTTGCGCTTCTTCCTGGATCATAATTTTTCTGGCGTTGGCAACCGTAACTTTACGTTTCTTGGGACGTTTCGGCAGCAAGTTTCCTAACATATCGTTAAAATTAATGCCCATTTCCTCAATACCTGACCCGGCAAACATTCCTACCATGGGATTGTTGTTATCCTCAACGGTGATTTCGATCAGTTCTTCTTCCAATTGACCGTCTGCCAGTCTATAGCGCCACCATTCCCGCTCATTCTCCGAGATATCAGCCTGCGCCTGTTCTTCCGCTTTTTTCTTCTCGGTAAAATCCCCCCCTCCGTTAAATAATATTTCAAATGGATTACGAACTGAATCTTTACGGCGTGACGGGCAAAAGTATTCAAGAATCTGTTCTTCCGCCAATTCTTTCGCCTTATCATTCACTTCCAGCATCTTTTCCTGTTTGACGATGCGAATCGATGTTTCAATCAGATCACGCACCATAGATTCCACATCACGCCCCACATATCCAACTTCGGTAAATTTAGTAGCCTCCACCTTGACAAACGGCGCATGAACCAATTTGGCTAAACGCCGGGCAATTTCGGTTTTTCCTACTCCTGTCGGGCCAATCATCAATATGTTTTTGGGAATGATCTCTTCTTTCAATTCCGGGGCCAGCTGTTTGCTTCTCCACCGGTTGCGCAAGGCAATGGCCACCGATCTTTTCGCTTGATATTGCCCGACAATATATTTATCAAGTTCAGCGACGATTTGTTTGGGTGTTAACTCTACAGAACCCATCCACCCATCCCTCCGCGTTATAATTCTTCCAAGGTAATATGGTCATTGGTATACACACAAATGCCGGCGGCGATTTCCAATGCACTGCGGGCGATAGCGGCAGCCGACAGATCCGAATATCGTACCAGCGCCCGGGCGGCAGCCAAAGCATAAGCCCCGCCGGAACCAATGGCGGCAATGCCGTCATCCGGCTCAATGACTTCACCGTTACCCGACAATATCAGCAAGTGTTCTTGATCCGCGACGATCAGCAATGCCTCCAGGCGTCGCAATACCCGATCCATACGCCAGTCCTTGGCCAGTTCTACCGCTGAGCGCAACACATTGCCATGCTGCTCTCCCAGTTTTCTTTCAAATTTTTCAAACAAAGTAAACGCATCAGCCACAGATCCGGCAAATCCGGCCAGAACTTTTCCCTGATACAGTGTTCGCACTTTTTTCGCGTTATGCTTCATTACGGTATTACCGCCAAAAGTCACCTGCCCGTCACCTGCCACCGCGACTTTCCCCTGATGGCATACGGCGACGATCGTGGTCGCATGAAACATAAAAGCCCTCCTACTGTTTATTATGGAACTCACCTTTTACCTCGAATCTGGGGCCGTTCAAAAAAGTCGAGATGCTAGGTAAGAGCAACGTCTGTGTTGCCGCATTAGTGAGGAATTCAGACGACTTTTCGGGTTATAAGAACCACTCACTATCATCACTCTCCCGAAAGTCGCGAATTCTGATACAGCACGACAAGGACGGGCGTGAGACTGTACGTTCGCAGGGTACGTCGATACTAAAAAGATGCGAAGCATCGTAAGACCAGGAAGAAAGCAGATCGCTTCTCGGGCGTAGCCACAGCAAAATATCTATTGCCTAGAATCCGAAAAGAGACGTTTTCTGACTGATCCGTCCATCGGAGGTGAAGTGACGCAGATGTGCCTTTTTCAACGGTCTCCTATGCGCGTGGGTGCGCATTTCGGTATACTGCCTTAAGACGCTCTTTTGTCACATGAGTATAAAGCTGCGTCGTAGACAAGTTTACATGGCCTAGAAGCTCCTGGACGAAACGCAGATCGGCTCCGTTATCCAGCAAATGGGTCGCAAAACTATGCCGGATGGTATGAGGCGTTACATGTTTTTTTAAAGCCAGGATTTCCACGTACTTGTCGATCATTCGGCGAACACTGCGGTCTGTTAGTGGGCCGCCGTTTCTATTAAGAAACAATGTTTGATGAACGCTTCCCTTATGACGGGAATATAACTGAGGCCTGATCACAGTCAGATAGTATTCCAGAGCTCGGACAGCCGTTCTGCCAATGGGCACAACTCTCTCTTTAGCGCCCTTGCCGAACAGCAGAACAAACCGATTCACCAAATCCAGGTCGCCTATCCCGAGTCCTACCAATTCACTCACCCGCGCGCCGGTAGCATAGAGAGTTTCCAGCAGTGCGGCGTCTCTTCGTCCTAAAAGATCGTTGCCCGGAAGTTCCAACATATCCTTTACTTCCACGGCATCCAGAAAAACAGGGAGTTTTTTTTCCAGCTTTGGCGTATGAATCCCGGCAAAAGGATTGTCGGTCAAATAATTTTCCCGGCATAAAAAGCGGTAAAAAGATCGCAGACAGGCAATCTTTCTAGCCACTGTACGCCTTGCATACTGATCTTTGTTCAATTCCACCAGGTAAGCCCGGATATGAATGGGTTTTATCTGACTAAAAAGAGCCTCACCAGCACCTTGTTGCTGGACAAACAGAATAAAATGGTCAATGTCTGCCCGATAGCTATGAACGGTGTGCTGGGAGGCGTTTTTTTCCACCTGTAAATATAACATATATTGTTGTATCAGATCATTCAACCGTTCCATGATTCACAACCTGCGCCATACAAAATTTTGAGCATATACAATTTTTTATATAATTTACCATACATACTATCATATTGTTACAAATTACGCAATACAGTTGTCGCACTTTTCTATAAATTGTGTCAGATCCGTTAAAGCTCTTGTCGCAATCGCCAGATTTTTTTTCTTCTTATCTTTAATCTTATGTTCTAAGGGCGGCATTAGACCAAAATTAATATTCATCGGCTGAAAATTTTTAACATCAGCATGAGTAATGTAGTGGACCAATGCTCCATGAGCCGTGGATTGGGGAAAAATAAGAGGCTCTTTGCCCGCAGCCAGACGGGCAGCATTCATGCCGGCCAGCAAACCCGTGGCAGCTGATTCTACATATCCTTCTACGCCGGTGATTTGTCCGGCAAAAAAGGTACGGGCAAGATTTCTCATCTGCAATGTCGGTAATAAATGCAGCGGTGAATTAATATAGGTATTGCGGTGCATAACGCCTAAGCGGACAAATTCCGCATTCTGCAACCCTGGAATGAGTTGAAATACTCTTTTTTGCTCAGGCCATTTCAGATGGGTCTGAAAACCTACCATGTTATATAAGGTGGCTGCGGCGTTATCCTGTCTGAGCTGAACCACGGCATAAGGGATTTCAGTCGTTTGAGGATTCACCAGTCCCACCGGTTTTAAAGGCCCAAACCGCATGGTGTCAATGCCGCGGGCAGCCATGACTTCAATGGGCATACAGCCTTCAAAAAAAATCGCTTTTTCGAATTCTTTTATCGGCGTGGCGTCAGCGTTTATCAGTTCGCGCCAAAATATCTCATAGGTTGGTTTATCCATCGGACAATTTAAATAATCATCGTCGCCCTTGTCATAGCGGGAAGCGCGATAAATGATATTCATATCCAGAGAATCCGCCGCAATTACCGGCGCGGCCGCATCATAGAAATAGAACTGGTCGCCTGTCAAAGCTTGGATATGTTCTGACAGGCCGGGCGATGTCAGCGGTCCGGTGGCAACGATAATTACTTCATATTCATTTAACGGGATGGTTTTCAACTCTTGGCAATGGACCTGAATCAGAGGATGATTGCCGAGTGTCTCAGTGATATAAGAACTGAACCCGTCCCGGTCCACTGCCAGCGCGCCTCCGGCCGGCAGACGGCATTTATCCGCCGCCTTCATAATAAAGGATTCTAATTGCCGCATTTCTTCCTTCAGCAGACCAACGGCATTCTCTAAAGCCGCAGCGCGGAGAGAGTTGCTGCACACCAACTCGGCAAACATGCCGGTTTTATGGGTGGGAGTCATGGATGCGGGGCGCATTTCAAACAAGTCAACCGGTATTCCCCGTTTCACCAGTTGCCAAGCGGCCTCACAACCGGCCAACCCTGCCCCGATAATTGCAATATTAGACACTTTTTTTCCTCCGAGTAGCTTGTTGCTTTCTTTTCTTCGCGGCCGCCGGCATTTCGTCGCCTTCCGGTTTGTCCTTTGCTGTGACTTTGCCCTGGTTGCTTGGACAGGAGTCGTTGCTGCAGCGCACAACAGAATTCCCTCTGGGAAACCTGTGTCTGACCATAAAGGCGCCGCAGGTAGGACATGAAGTGGTCAAGGGCATATCCCAGGTGACAAAATGACAGGCCGGATAGGTTGAACAGCCATAAAAGGTTTTTCCCCGCTTGGTGCGACGTTCGATAATGGCGCCACCGCAGACCGGGCAGGGTACCCCCACCTCTTTGATGATAGGCTTGGTGTTGCGGCATGCCGGGAAACCGGGGCAGGCAAGAAAATCTCCGTATCTGCCGTGCTTGACCACCATCATTTTGCCGCACTGTTCACAGGGAATATCCGACACCTCCACCGGCAGTTCTACCTGTCCGATTTCCTGTTCAGCATGTTCCAAATGAGCAGCAAAGGGGCGATAAAAATCCTTTAGTGTGTCGTTTGGCGATGATTGTTCTTCAGCAATGGCGTCCAGTTTATCTTCCAATGCAGCAGTAAAGGCCGCATCCACAATATCCGGAAAGTATTGTTTGAGCAAATCCACCACCACAAACCCTAATTCGGTAGGTTGAAACCGTTTTTCCGTTTTTTCCACATAACCTCGGGCCAGAATGGTCTCAATAATCGGGGCATAAGTGCTGGGACGCCCAATCCCTTTCTCTTCCAGGGTTTTGACCAGGGTGGCTTCGGAATATCGGGGAGGAGGCTCGGTAAAATGTTGAACCGGATTCACTTTATAAACTTTTAGTTCCTGGCCGGCTGTCAGCTCCGGCAGGGATACTTCCTTATCGTTATCGTCTTCTTCCTCTTTACCTTCGGTATAGACCGCCAGAAAGCCGGGAAATTTCAGTCGGGAGCCGACGGCGCGAAATTTAAACCGTCCCGCCTGTATATCAATGGTCAGGGTATCGTAGATGGCAGGAGCCATTTGGCTGGCTAAAAATCGTTCCCAAATTAAACGATATAACCGGAGCTGGTCTTTGTTCAGATTCGCCGCCACACGCTCCGGGGACAGCTCTAAGCTAGTAGGACGGACGGCTTCATGAGCGTCCTGTGCGTTCTTATTGGAATAAACCGGCGGCTTCTCGGGCAAAAAGTCATTGCCAAAACGGCTGGTAATATAGCTGCGGGTGTCTTCCTGGGCGGAAGGAGCGATGCGGGTGGAATCGGTACGCATGTAGGTAATCAAACCCACCGAGCCAATACCGCTGATATCCAGACCTTCGTATAGCTGCTGGGCGACCATCATGGTTTTCCTCGCCGTAAATCCCAGTTTGCGAGCGGCATCCTGTTGTAAACTGCTGGTAGTAAAAGGAGCGTTGGGATTTCGCCTGCGTTCCCGCCGTTTCACTTCCCGGACAATAAATGTCGCCTTTTCCAGTTCATCTTTGATGGTATTGGCATGGGCTTCATCGGGTATTTCCGGTTTCTGCCCGTCAACAGCGATCAACTCGGCATCAAAGAGGGGTGACTTTAACTTTTCCCGCAATTTAGCAGTAACCGTCCAATATTCCTGAGTAACAAAGTCCTGGATCTCCCTTTCCCGGTCGCATATCATCCGTACCGCCACCGATTGAACCCGGCCGGCGCTGAGGCCTTTACGCACTTTTCGCCACAGGAGAGGACTCAATTTATAGCCTACGATCCTGTCCAAGATACGCCTGGTTTGCTGGGCATCCACCTGGGACAGATTGATGGCCCTGGGTTTTAGTACGGCATTTTGAATGGCCGTTTTGGTGATCTCATGAAATACGACCCGCTGAGACTCTTCCACAGGGATATTGAGAATGTGGGCCAAATGCCAGGCAATGGCCTCTCCTTCCCTGTCAGGGTCAGTGGCCAGATAGACGGCGTCGGCTTTTTTTGCTTCATCTCTCAGTTGTTTGATAATATCGCCTTTACCCCGGATATTAATATATTTGGGAACAAAGTCATTGTCTACATCCACGCCAAACTGGCTTTTCGGCAGATCGCGCAAATGACCCATAGATGCGCGGACAGTATACTTTTTTCCCAAAAATTTTTCAATGGTTTTCGCTTTTGCCGGCGATTCAACCACGACCAGTACTTTTTTCATCTGTGTCCCTCCTGAGCCGTCCTAACATAACAATTGCCCGGCAACGAGGCGATTAACCCTCTGAGCTCCAGCTGCAGCAGTAGACAGGAGACCTCAGACGCCGGCAAATGGCTCTGAACGACTATTTCTTCCGAAGAGGAAGAACGATCATACCCGATATAGCGGATCACCGTCTGTTCATCGCCGGTGAGCTGTTCCGGATCCGGCGGTTTAACCGGAATTATTTCATAATCCTCCAAGACATCTTCCACCGAATCTACTAATTTGGCTCCTTGCTTAATCAGGCGATGGGTCCCGGCCGAAACGCCGGAAAAAATACTGCCCGGAACAGCATAGACATCGCGGCCTTGCTCCAGGGCAAAATCCACTGTGATGAGAGCCCCGCTCTTTTCACCTGCTTCGATGACCATGACAGCCCGTGACAATCCGCTGATAATCCGGTTGCGGGCCGGAAAATAACTCTTATGGGGAGGTGTGCCGGGAGGGTATTCTGAAACCACCGCGCCTGTTTCGGCAATGGCCCTAAGCAGCTTGGCATTCTCAGGAGGATACGCCACATCCACGCCGCACCCCAGTACCGCCAGCGTCTTCCCCTGTTGCATGGCGCCTCGATGAGCCGCCGTATCAATACCCCGGGCAGCGCCGCTGATAATCAGTAATCCTGCTGCTGCCAGCCGGGAACCAAACAATTCTGCTGCATTTTTGCCATAAATACTGGACCGTCTGGTGCCGACAATGGCAATACTGTCGTTGTCTTGAGGAAGCTGACCACGATAGTAAAGGGCCAAAGGCGGATCAAATATATTTTTCAAGAGTTGCGGATATGCCGGATCAGTCAGCAGACAAATCCTAATCCCGGCTTTTCTCCATCCAGTTGCCAGCAACTCTATATCTATCTTTTCCCTCTGCTTATACAAATTATTACACGTAGTCTCATCGAGACATTGTGATAAAAACAAGTCGCGCCTACTAGCCTGCCAAGCCTGCCGGGCGCTGCCGAAATGATGCGTTAACGCTTTTATCCGCGCCTGACCGATGCCGGAGACCATTTGCAAAACTGCAAGAAAGATACCTTCTGATTCGTTTTTTCCCCATACCTCTTCTCTTTCCATTTTTACCATCTCAAACCTCCAGTCCGGCTCCGTCAAAAAGCTGCAGTGATAATGGCCTTATTATATCTACCTGGGGAAGAAGGGTCAAGATAATAATAAAAAATTCACCAAAAATTAAGACATATGTCTCGAAATATCTAAAATACCTATAGCAATCTCATCAGCAGCCCGTTTCTTCTCAGAGAGCAAAACGGTTTCAGGCTGATAGCCTGTTAGCAGAAGCATCTGCCGCACTGCCCGGACCACTTCTTGGCAGGAATCCGCCCGGATAGCCCGGCGACGTTGCAGCAAAAACTCTGCATTAGCCTCTTCCTGACCAGGAAGAGGTCGAAACAGCAATAGCTGCAGTCCCATGCACAACGCTTCCGCTACTGTCATGCCGCCCGGTTTTGTGATCAGTAAGTCAGAAACCGCCATATAGTCCGGTATACGGGACGTAAATCCCAGGACCAGGACCGAATGGCGGCAGGAATGCCGGCGGACACGCAGGCGGTCCGCCAATTTATGGTTATGGCCGGCAATAACAATAATCTGCAAGGAGGATTCGATCTCTTCTAAGGCGGCTAAGATGGATTCCACCGGCAATAAACCGGCCCCGCCACCCATTATCATAATCGTCGGCACATCTGTTCTTAGATGTAACCGTCGGGCAATCATTGTTTTTTGCACGGGGTCCGCCGGGTAGAAATCAGCATGCACCGGGATACCGGTTACCGTAATTTTATCCCGGCCAATGCCGGCATTCTCCAGTATAAACCGCAAGTCCTCATGAGGGATATAATATCGGTCCACTTCAGGGTAAAGCCACAAGCGGTGCACCACATAATCGGTAACAACTCCGACCAGAGGGACATCCAGCAGGCCCCGGCGCCGCATATAGGCCGCAAGACCTGCCGGCGTGGCGTGAGTACAAACCACAATATCCGGTTTAAAATCCGCAAAATAAGCCTGCATTTTCTTGGCAAAATAACGGCTGATCAAATCACGTCCCCAAAGTGCCAGGCTACTGTCGTTTCCCCAGCCGTAAGCAGCCGCATATGCCTGAGGAAAAAGCCGCAAAATGCTAAAATATACTGTCAAAATTCCTTTCGCAATCCAGGCAGGGAGAAAAGCAAATACATTCAACACCCTGCACTCGATTAATGCGCTTCTCCGGTTAATGGCGCAGGCCACAGCTTCGGCCGCGCGGATATGTCCGGCTCCGATAGGAGCGGCAAGCAGCAATATTCTGGCCGGTTTACTTCTATTGATACTCATGTTTCTCCACGCTCCAACCTATCCGTTCCACCGGAACGACAGCAACCGGTTCACATGCGGCCAAAAGCTCAGTCAAACCCCGTCCCGACAACTTCAGGCCGGGCGCAATTTCAAAAAGCGGAATCAGTACAAAAGGGCGAAGATGCATTTGAGGATGAGGCAGAGTTAAAGCCTCACTCTGAATTACCTGATCGTGATACAGCAACAAATCGATGTCAATCGTACGCGGGCCCCAATGAACGGCACGAACCCTGCCCAACTCTTTTTCCACGGCCAAACAGGTATGTAATAACGCTTGAGGTGGTTGCGGCGTTTCAATAGCGGCCACTGCATTTAAAAAGGACGGTTGTTCCAAAAAGCCCACGGGTTCAGTCTCATAAAGGGAAGAAACCTGGCGAATCTGGATATCGCCGGTAGCGGTTAACCGATTCAGTGCCCGAATGATATTACTCCGTTTGTCGCCCAAATTGGATCCCAGGCCAAGAAAGATCATTCGGCGCGCCTTTGATGAGCTTGCACCTGAATAAAGTCAAATTGACCGGGAATCGGCAGCGCAGCTTTACGAATACGTACAGTAACTTCGTTCACGGTAGGGAATTCCAATATAACCTCAGCCAGATGAGTTGCCAATCCTTCCAGCAAGTTAAACCGACGATTTTCCACTATATCCTTCACCTTACCGTATACCATAGTATAATCCACCGCGTCATGCAAATCGTCAGATTGGGCCGCTTTACTAAAATCCGCCCCCATCTCTACATCTACATAAAATCGCTGTCCCAGCTCTCTTTCATATTCATGCATGCCATGAAAACCATAAAACGTCATGTTTTGAAGTAAAATTGAATTTCTCATAATGATGCCTCCTCAAAATTCCATTCTTTATTCGCAAGTTGCAGTTGTCACTTTTTCCATAATTGCATCTGTCATTTTTGCAACGCGGGCGATGGTTTTGACATCGTGCACCCGGACAATACTGGCACCTTGATTAATGGCCCATCCTACCGTGGCAGCAGTCCCTTCCACCCGTTCTTCCACCGGCAGATCTAAAATCTCACCGATAAACTTCTTGCGGGATGTACCGATTAAAATGGGGCACCCCAGAATCTTCAACTCTTCCAGCCGTGCGAGCACCTGCAAGTTATGCTGTGAAGTTTTTGCAAAGCCAATTCCCGGATCAATAATAAAATTCTCAAAAGGTATGCCTGCTACTAAACCGATATCTATGCTTTTTTGCAAAGATGCGGCGATGGTTGAAAGCAAATCCTTATCATAGCGTGTTTCCAGCTGATTATGCATAATGATGACCGGAACCTTGTGTTTGGCTGCTATTTTCGCCATCTCAGGATTCTTTTGCAATCCCCACACATCATTAATCATATGGGCCCCTATTTTTAACGCGGCTTCAGCAACCTGAGGCTTATAGGTATCAATGGAAATTGGCGTTGAAATCTGTTGTACGAGTTTCTCCAGGACCGGCAGGAGACGTTCTGCCTCTTCTTCGGCGGAAACCGGACTGGCGCCATAAGGCCGGGTCGACTCAGCTCCTATGTCCAGAATATCCGCGCCGGCTTCGATAAGCTCCTGAGCCCGCTCGGCAGCAGCATCCAGATTATTATAGCGGCCGCCATCAGAAAATGAATCCGGTGTAATATTTAGAATCCCCATGATTAAAGTTTTGTTCGGCCGGATGTCCAACGTCCGTTCATCCCAGGTATAGTGACGGACGGGGAAATTTTCCGTATAATAAAGAACTTTGTCAATGGATTCAGCAACTGCCGGCAGCCCCCAAGGCTGCATTTTAAGCTGAGACAAAGCGCTGCGATACTGTTTAAACGTAGCATGGATCAAAAGATCCGTGCGTTCGATGCTTAAATCGGCTGTACCCCTGGCAACCGCCACCTCCCCGCCTTTGGCAAGAAAAGTTTGTTTAAGAAGATTCGCAGCTTTGGCCGGCACTCCTTCCAGCTTAATCGTCTTAAAGAGGCTTTTGGGAGTCATCAGGGCCACCCCATAAGGATCACATTGGATTTTAGTCAGCTCTTCGCTGGCCTGCTGCAGAGTCTGAATTTTTAGTACCCGCGGATTATACTGCATTGTGCCCTCCAACGAACGAATCATATACTTGGATAGTTTATCCGTATAAATGGGATTTCTACGTAATTTATTAACATTCCTTCAATAATATTTTATGGATACATCACAGACATAATATTCCGGTCACTAAAAACCTAATAAATTCAGCGTCTTGGAATCTACCACCCCGGTTACCTTCAATCCATGATCATATTGAAACCGTTTTACAGCCTGTTCGGTATCCGGGTTAAAAAAGCCGTCAGCTCTTCCTTCTAAGTAGCCCAACTGTCTGAGCTTATTCTGGAGTTGAACCACATCCGCTCCCATGGAGTGTTGTTTTAACACCCGTCCCATACGATACTGCGGTCCTTCTATCCGCACCGGCGTTCCTACAGGCACCCATTCAAACAATTCCTCTATGTCTTTATTACGCAGACGAATGCAGCCATGGCTGGCAAAATGGCCGATGCTCCATGGCTGATTGGTGCCATGAATACCATAGCCTCCCCAGGGTACGTCAAGGGCCAGATAACGCGTGCCAAAAACACCGTCACGGTATGATTTCCAGGCAATGACCCACTCGCCAATTGGCGTAGGAGTACCGCCTTTCCCTACGGCAATCCGGTATTTTTTATACAACTTTCCATCACTTTGAAGCTCTAAAATACGGGCTGATGTATTGATAATGATGGATATTTTTCCTTTAGGGGCAGTGACCGGTTGGTTCGGTATGGCAGCTAATTCCATTTCATCCCGGTATTCCACTCCCACCAGCAAGGTAAATATCACAACCGAAATGATCGCCAGATAGGTTACACGCCGGTTCAATGCTATCACACGCAATCCAGTCATTTCTACACCTCCTATAGATTATTATGACTGAATGTGTACATTTAGGATATGTCGCCGCGATAAAATCATCGTCACGCGCAAATACCCGATAGATGAAAAAGCAGCAGATACAGTAGTCGCCGCGGCTTTTTGGCACTGAACCTATCTTTATTACAAGCTACTGGCGTAAAATCCTGTATTGCACGGCTTCGGCAATATGGGCAGCAGTGATGGTATCTGCCTGGGCCAGATCGGCAATCGTCCGGGCTACTTTTAAAACCCGGTCATATCCTCTGGCGCTCAAATTCAGTCGTTGAAAAGCCTGGGCCAGCAGGTTTTGTGCGTCAGTATCCGGCTGACAGGCAGTTTTGATCTGCCGGTGATTCATCTGACTATTGCAAAAAATATTCCAATCCGCCAGCCGTTGCTGTTGAATTTGACGTGCCGCTTCTACTCGTTCCCTTATGGAGACAGAAGGTTCCTGGAGTGCAGTGGCTGTCATATCGCCATATTCCAGTCTGGCCACATGCACACTCATGTCAATCCGGTCCAGCAGGGGTCCTGAGATCTTTTTGGTATAGCGGGATATTTCATGGGGAGTGCAGCTGCATTCATGGGAGGCATCGCCAGCCCAACCGCACGGACAGGGATTCATAGAACAAACGAGCATTAGGCGCGCCGGGAAGGTCAAAGACGCATTTACTCTGGTCACCTGGACCTGCCCGTCTTCTAATGGTTGTCGCAAAGCCTCCAAAATATGGCGGGGATATTCCGGCAACTCATCCAGGAATAACACGCCATTATGACTCATTGTCACTTCGCCGGGTCTGGGAATACTGCCGCCGCCAATCATCCCGGCAGCCGAAACAGTGTGGTGCGGGCTGCGAAATGGCCTGGAATGGGCTATGCCTGATTGGTTATGCAGTACGCCGGCCACACTTTGGATCTTGGTTACTTCCAAAGCCTCCTGCTCCGACATAGAAGGCAATATACCAGGAAGACGCCTTGCCAGCATGGTTTTACCCGAACCCGGCGAACCAACCATCAAAATATTGTGTCCGCCTGCAGCAGCGATCTCCAGAGCCCGTTTAGCTACCAATTGTCCTTGCACATCGGCGAAATCTTCCAAGATTACCCTGCCTTGGCTTGGGGGCGTACAGACCATCTGAGGAGGTAGCAACACCTCGCCTCGCAAGTGGCGAACCAGCTCCATCAATGCAGATGGAGCATAAACGGTTAATCCGCCAGCCAGCAAAGCCTCCTGGGCGTTATCCGGCGCCAGGACAATCGTATCAAATCCTTGTTTTTTTGCCTGCAAGGCAATGGGCAACACGCCTGAAACCGAGCGCAATTTTCCTTCTAGGGACAATTCGCTGATGAATACTATATTGTGGAAACCAGCGGCAGGGAGTTGACCGGTGGCGGCGATAATGCCGACAGCAATGGGCAAATCCAGCCCAGAACCGTCTTTGCGAATATCAGCCGGCGCCAAATTAATCGTGATACGTTTATTGGGGAAAGCAAAACCTGAATTTTTGATGGCTGCTCTGACCCGTTCCCGCGACTCCTTCACGGCGGTATCCGGCAGCCCAACAATGTCAAACCCCGGCAATCCGTTGGCAATGTCCACTTCCACGGTTACCGGTATTCCTTCTAAACCTAGGGTGGTAGAGCCATGGACCTGTGCGTACACCTGCTGTTTCCTCCTGAGGGACCGTTAAAAAGGCCCCGGATTCTAGTCGCCAAAGGCATTCACAATATGATTGAACTCAAGACTATTGTTTTTTACATTCACTTCAACCACATCAAAGCGCAGATTCGCCGCATCCAGGCGCTTTTGGCTCAAGTAGATTTGCGCTGTTTTGATGATTTTTTGCTGTTTGTGCCATATCACAGCTTCGGCTCCCGTCCCGAATGCAGCCCCGCGCCGGGTCTTTACCTCGACAAAGACCAAATCTTCTTTGTCCCGGGCAATCAAATCGATTTCCCCCCAGCGGGTACGAAAGTTTCTCTCCATGATAGCATATCCTTTCCGGGTCAAAAACAGACTCACCGCCTGTTCTCCGGCCTTGCCCAAATCCAGATGATTCATGAAGCCTCCTTATGAGTCGTTGCGCAGCCTTTCTGTGGCCTCGAACCTGAGCCCGTTTAAAAAGGTCCAGATGCTAGGTCAGAGAGACGCTCTGCGTCTCCGTACTGAAGAATTCATATGACTTTCACTCATGAGAGATCATCTACTATTACCACTCTCTGAAAAGTCATGAATTCTGATACAGCGCGACGAGGACGCGTGTGAGACTGTACGTTCGCAGGGTACGTCAAGCGCCCACAGGAGCAACAACGCAGATGGGTCTTTTTCAGCGTTCCCCTGCTATTTGATGCGTTTTCCCAGTACCTGGTCCAGACGATAGATGTGAGCCAGCACCTCAGCTACGGCGTTGTACAACTCCGGCGGCACTTCCCGGTCAATTTCCACCGCCATTAATACATTGGTCAATGTCTTATTTTGATAAACAGGCACAGCGTTCTTTTGGGCTACCGTCAGAATCTGCTCGGCAATAAAGCCGGCGCCCTTGGCTACAACTTTCGGCGCTATGTCTTTGGATTTATCATACTTTAGAGCAATTACTTTTTGGGTTCTTCCTTTTCTTTACTGCCGAAATCTTCCCGGGCGGATGTCATGGTGCAAACCTCCATTTGGCATCATGCGGCACCGGTATCTTGCGTTGCTTCAACCATACACTTCGCGTTGCAAGATCCTACGTTCCGATCATAATATCCGCTAATTTTAAGGAAAAGCCGGCATCATTAAAACCGGCCCGAATGGCAGGCACGAAGCCGTTAAACATTTCAGCCGCCTCTTCATTGGAAAACAGGACCCGGATATCCAACAGTTCTTTTTTATACAGGCGAAAGACCGTATCTACCTGCCCCATATGCTCAGTCATCAGCGATATTTTCATCCAGGTCTCAAATTCGGTCGTTTCGGCGGTACTGTCGTCTTCCTGCTGATTAAAGATATGAATATGGGCAGGATAGGGTTCTAAAGCATCGCCAAAATACAGGGGCAAAGAGAAATTCAGGGTGGTCTGCCCCTTGCCCTGGGTCTCGGCGGCGAAAGAAACTGTCTGTTGTATCGAAGCGGCAATTTCTTTTACAATTTGCGCGTCTTTTGCCAAAGTCTCTCGAGGCTGCTTCGCCCAGGCAAGAGCTTCATTCATTCGCAAGGCGGTCCAGGCTTGCTTAAGCTGAGGTGTATCGTAACGGCTGGCAGCCTGTTGAATGATTTTCGGCATGCTTTTTTCCGCCTGATCCGCCATTTGTCTCAGCAGAGACTGTTCTTGAGTTTCTGTCCGCTGCGCCTGTTTAGCGGCAGCAGGATTCTCCAGTATGCCTTTATTGGCACTGGCAAACATCTGTTGAAATAGAGTTTTGACCATCTGTTCCTGCTGCGGCCGGTCCAAAACCTGAGTTGTTAAAAGGGCCAAACGACCAGAAGCCGGTAAATTGTCCATTCTTCCCGAAGTTATTTCCCGGGCGGCGGGGCGCGATGATGCTTGTTTCGACTGCTGCGGCCCTGCAAATACTTCCTGAGACGGCGCGGTCATCTTTCCTTGAACCCAAGTCTGGGGTGACGCTACCGTAGAGGAGCTTGCAGTTTGCGACAAAGTTGCCTGGGTTTGGCCGGGCAGAGCATTCTTGTGAGTCAGCCCGGCATTTGTCCGAACAGATTGTTCAGCGGCTTTACTCTGGTCAACAGCGGTTTTGATCTGCGTTAAAACTTGCCGGATTTGTTTTTCTGTTTCCGCCAAAGCTTTTTGGATATCCTGAGGCACTCCCCGGGGAGCTTGCTGCTGCAGCTTCGCCGCATCTTCCAGTAGAGCAGCCAGTTGAGTCATCTGTTCCGAAAGCATTTTGGGCGCTTTCATCAAAGAAACAAATCCCTGGGGCAGTGTTTCCTGCAGCAAGAAGGGCTGCTTCAGAGCCGTTCTTACCGCATTGGCCACATCCGGGGATAAGTGCCGCAGCATGGATTCCTGCTGGTTGAGCAGCAAGCTTAGGTTCTCCAGCGCCGAACGGAAAATATTGCCTAAATTGACCTGAAAGCCTTGGCCACTGGACAGAGCGGCATGAGTAGAAAGAACAGGCTGCGCTGCCGGCTGTTCGGCAACGGCCTGTTGGGTTGTCACCGGGGTTGCCGCCGGTTGTTGGGCAGGTGTGATAGTGCTGACATTCATAATGCCCCCTCCTTGCTGAACTTCGATTTGATCGGCTCAAAACTGCGGCGGTGAATAGGACAAGCCCCGAAATGTTCGATGGCTGACATATGCTGTTTTGTGCCATAACCCTTATGTTGGGCAAAGCCGTAGGCCGGGAATTCCTGATCGAGCTGAATCATAAGCCGGTCCCTGACCACCTTGGCCACAATAGAGGCTGCGGCAATTGAGGCGCTAAGTCCATCGCCGCCAACGATACATTGGGTTGGAACAGGAAGTTGGGGTCCCCTGGGGCCATCAATCATTACTGCCTGAACCTTAGGCTCCAGCGCAGCCGCCACCTGGCTCATCCCCTGCAACGTTGCCTGCAGGATATTCATCCGGTCGATTTCTTCCACTGAAATAATGGCGTAGGTTACGGCAACAGCTGTATTATAAATTTCATCGTATAACTTCTCCCGTTGATTAACCGTCAATTTTTTGGAGTCATTCAGCTGCGGCAAAAAAGCCTCTAACGGCAGTATAACCCCAGCCACCACCAAAGGCCCTGCCAAGGGCCCCCGTCCGGCTTCGTCAATGCCGGCTATGTACTGATAGCCCCTTTCGCTGAATTGTTTCTCAGGATTATAAAGGGCCATGACCCGGTTATATTCATTCTGATTCTCTGTTTCAATCCATTTCTGTTTCATTGTGCACCCTGTTTCTTAAACTTGTCTATGTTTACATTCTTGCCGGCTCGAAAAAAACCTGACAAAAAAAAACAGAAGGCCGGCCAGATCGACCAGACTTCCGTTTCTAAAGTAAAAAATCCAGCGTTATTTTACCGAGTTTGCCATTTCTAAATTCCTGCAGCAGAATTTTACCGGCCTTTTCATAATCCACAAGCCCCCCGCTCTTCAAACAACCCCGTTTGGCACCAATCAATCCTAAAAGTGCCTGGTTATCGGCGGGAATTTCCGTTAGAGAAAACCGCTCTATCAACCGGCCAGGATATTCCTGCCGCAAAAAATCCACTAATTGTTTCAATACCGTATCATAGTCATACACATCGTCTTTCACCGCGCCGGTTACCGCTAGCTTGAAGGCTACAGCCTGATCATCCATTTTGGGCCAAAGCACGCCAGGAGTGTCTAAAAGCTCCAGCCGATTGCCGATTTTTATCCATTGCTGTCCTCTGGTAACGCCAGGCCGGTTTGCCGTTTTTACCGTAGCCGTACCCAAAAGACGGTTTATTAGCGATGATTTTCCCACATTGGGGATTCCCAGTACCATAGCCCGTACCGGACGGCTCTTTATACCCTTGGCTTCCCATTTGGCCAATTTTTCCGCAGCCGCTTGCTCCACATACTGGATCAGTTGTTTCAGACCTTTGCCGGAAACAGCTTCAATGGCAGCTACAGGCAGTCCCTGCTCTTTAAAGCGAGCCATCCACTGCTCGGTATGCCGAGAATCCGCCAGATCAGCCTTGTTGAAAGCAATGACCCTGGGCTTATCTCCCACTATCTCCTGAATCATGGGATTGGCGCTGCTCTCAGGGATCCTGGCATCTAAAAGCTCAATCACCACATCGATCAGTTTAAGATGTTCGCTGATCACTCGCCGGGCCTTCGCCATATGTCCGGGGAACCAATGGATATGCATGAAGGGCGTCCCTCCTTGATTTTGTTGCAAAATATCTGCGGCCTCAAAAGGTTCAGATGCTAGGTCAGAGAGACGCTCTGCGCCTCCGTACTGTGAAGAACTCATATGACTTTTCACTGATGAGAGATCATCTACTACCACTCTCTGAAAAGCCATGAATCTGATACAGCGCGACGAGGACGCGCGCGCCCGCAGGAGGCTGAAGTGACGCAGATGGACCTGTTTTCAACAGGTCCCTAGGGTAGGGTTTTCATATGGTCTAAAGGCCAGAACACCACCATGGCCTTGCCTTTCACCAAATCGAGCGGCACAAAGCCCACATCTCTGAAACGACTGTCTTCGGAATTGTTCCGGTTATCTCCCATGACAAAAATATGCCCTTGGGGTATGGTCACCAAAGGATAGGAGCCACGGGTGCGTTCCAGAATATAATTTTCATTTTGCAGCTGCCCGTTAAGAAATACCTGGCCGTCGCGAATCTCAATTTTGTCGCCGGCAACGCCGATCACTCTTTTAATGAAATCGCGACTGGGGTCGCGGGGATAACGAAAAACAATAACTTCACCCCTCTGCGGCTCTTTAAAGCGGTAAATAAACTTATTGACCACCAGCCGTTCACTGTTGACCAAGGTGGGACGCATGGAAGGTCCTTCTACCATATACAGCTCAACAATAAAAGACCGAATGAAGAAAGCCAATACCACAGCAATCAGTATGGAAATCAGCCAATCCTTAACTTCCTGGCCAAGCCGGGAATTGCTCATATATTCACCTCATTAAAAGGAGGGATCACGTCAAATTATGAATCGACAAGACCCCCATATTCTTAGCCATTTGGGACAACATCATACACTAATGAAGAATAGGGACTGTCCAACAGTCCCTACGTGTTCCTAGCGTTTTTCCTTGATCCGAGCTGCTTTGCCGGTCAAATTCCGCAAGTAATAGAGTTTTGCCCGACGTACAATACCGCGGCGCATCACTTCAATTTTGTCCACCCGCGGAGAATGTACCGGAAATGTTCTTTCCACGCCTACGCCATACGAAATCCGGCGTACTGTAAAGGTTTCCCGGACGCCGCCGCTTTTGCGGTTGATGACAAGTCCTTCGAAAACCTGAATACGCTCACGATTGCCTTCCACTACTTTTACATGGACGCGAACCGTATCCCCAGGACGAAATGCCGGGATATCCTGGCGCAGCTGTTCCTGTTCAAGGGCTTTGATAATATCCATTTGTATCCTCCTTATTCAGACGTTCATATCGCCCCTGCCGGACAATAGCGGACCGCCCATGTTACACGCTAAAAATTGTATCATAATCATGTCTAAAACACAAGAAAAAATACACAAAGCTTACCTGCGGCCTCGAACCTGGGACCGTTCAAAAGGGCCCAGATGCTAGGCGCGACGAGGACGGGCGTGAGACTGTACGTTCGCAGGGTACGTCGAACGCCCGCCCGCAGGAGCAACGACGCAGATGGGG